>CAIQAW010000042.1 GCA_903869875.1 Candidatus Nomurabacteria bacterium
AAAGTTCGGCCAAAACTTCGTGTATTTGGTCGGACAATATACGACGTGAAGCGTCTTGGTCTGGACGTAAAATCTTTTCATCGGCAATAAATTCGCCCAATGTAGACTTATCTTCGTCGTCACCTATTGGCTTTTCCAACGATGTAGTTTCTTGACTGATCTGTTCGATAACGTGAATTTTTTCAACTTCTACACCCATTTCTGTAGCTATTTCTTCTGCCAGTGGTTCGCGACCAAGGTCCTGTGAAAGACGTCGGTAAACCTGTTTGTATTTAGAAATAGTTTCAACCATGTGTACAGGTATACGTATAGTACGTGACTGGTCAGCCAATGCACGTGTTATAGATTGACGTATCCACCATGTTGCATATGTACTGAACTTATAACCTTTATGCCAGTCGAACTTTTCTACGGCTTTGAACAAACCTATATTACCTTCCTGTATCAGGTCAAGTAAAGATAAGTCTGCACTGCGGTTTTGGTATTTTTTAGCAATAGACACAACTAAACGTAAGTTTGCGCGTGCCAACAAATTTTTAGCTTCGTTGTCGCCCACTTCGATGCGTTTTGCTAGGTTGCGTTCTTCTGCAGAAGATATCAATGGGTATTGACCTATTTCCTTAAGGTATATTTGTATAGAATCGTAAGACGGGTCGTGGTGTCTGCCTGTAACTATTTCTTTTACTTCTGCATCTACATCTAGCAGGTTACCACCTTCTAGCACGTCGACACCTACAGTTGAAAGCTTTTCATAAAGTTCGTCTAAAAACAGAACGTTGTTTTCAATATCAGGAAAAGTCTTAAGTATTTCGTCGAAGGTTATAAAGCCTCGCTTTCTACCCTTTTCAACTAAAACGTTTGATTGTTTTTCTAACAGTTCTGTTGTAAGTTGTGCTTTTGTTTTTTTAGAATTAGATTTTGAAACAACTTTTTTAGGCGCAGTTTTTTTAACTGGTTGTTTTTTTACAACCCCGCCAGAATGACTCGGTCGGGCTGGTTTTTTTGCAACTGTCTTTTTAACAACTTTTTTAGGTGCTGTTTTTTTAACAACCCCGCCAGAATGACTCGGTCGGGCTGGTTTTTTTACGATCTTTTTTGTTGATTTTGATTTCATATTATACATTATGACGATCTTTTTTAATATTGTCGACCCGTCGAGTCAGGTCTGTAAACAAATGCATTTCCTCTGGTGTACCCAAACCTTGTTTTTTTAAGTGCGACAGGGCTTGGAACAACCTTTTTTCTGCAACCTTCATTACATTGTCAGATGCAAACTGCATTGCGTGGTCTTCGGTTTGTAACAACAAATATTCTGCAACTGAACTTGCGTAACCCGCATCGACAGATTCCATTGTTATTTTCCATTCGTCTACTGACAGATCCATATACTGACTAAACAGTTCTTCTATTGAAACACCGTTTAGTAATGGGTACGATTCTTTTTGTAAAGATATTAACCCTAACAGTATGGTTTCAGCAGAAAGGTTTTCTTTTTTAGGTAAGTCGTTTTCTACAGCACGGGGCGCTAAACTTATTTCCTGTACGGCTTTTGCTATAACAGCGTCGGGCAGATCTACAGCTCTGGAAACTAAGTTTATAAAGTGCGCGCGGTCTATAGATTTGTTTATAGACCTAACATAAGGCAAGACTTCTTTGTCTACTATGTTTCTGAATTCACGAATGTCAGTATGTTTTTTTGCATAGTGTAGTAACAAGTATTCTATTATAGATGTAGACTGACTTACTATATTTTTCCATTCTTCGGGGTCTGTAGAAATAATATCTGCCGGGTCTTTACCTGCTGGAACTTTTACAACTCTTATGTCAAAGTCTTTGGCTAAGGCTTCTTCTACACTACGTTTTAATGCTTTTATACCAGCTTCGTCGCCGTCAAAAGAAAATAAAATTTTCTTTGTAAACCTGCCTATCAGGTCAAGGTGGGTATTAGTTAGTGCAGTACCTGATACAGCTAAAGTTTGTTCAAACCCAGCCTGATGCGACAGAACCAAGTCCATTTGGCCTTCAACCACAATTGCATACCCACTGGTGCGCAATGCGTTTTTGGCTTTGTCGTAACCATACAGTATTGTGGATTTATGGTACAAATCTGTTTCCGGAGAGTTTATGTATTTGGCTGGTTTGTCCCCGCTTTTACCAGGTACATCGTACACTGGTAGTATGCGCCCTGAGAAACCAACTGCCCTGCCCTGTGTGTCGTTTATCGGAAACATTACACGCCCACGAAAACGGTCGTATATACCACGTTCTGTTTCTATGGCCATGCCAGACCTAACAATGTCTGCATCTTTGAAACCGTTTTTACTAAGGTGTTCAACTAAACTACGCCATTCGTTAGGGGCATACCCTATTTGAAAATGTTCAGTAGTTTTTTGTGTTATACCACGGTCTGATACATATTTTTTTGAAGCTTCTATATTTTGACTAACAAAATATTGTTTAGACTTTTCTAATATAGAATACAGTACCGCTGTGTCGTCTACTGTGTGTACATAGTCGTCCAGTATTACACCTGCACGGTCAGCAAGTATTTTTAATGCTTCTTTGAAAGTTACACCTTCCATGTCTTCGACGAATGTAAAAATGTCGCCACCTTTACTACAACCGAAACAATGGTACGAATTTCTTTCTGGTGATATGTAGAACGAAGCTGTTTTTTCTGAATGGAAAGGACACCTTGCACGAAACTGTCTACCTGCCTGGTTAACCGCAATATATGTTGAAATAACTTCGACAATACCAAGTCGTTCCTTTATCTGGGTAACTGCAGACGTCATACTATTCTACCTCGTTAGTAGTTTCTGTTTCAGCAACGTCTTCTTTAACTTCGTCTAAGTGTGTCAGCCCTTGTTTGCCGAACCCTGTACCTGCAGGAATCAGTCGACCGACAATAACGTTTTCTTTCAAACCACGTAGGTCGTCGTCGCCACCACGTAGTGCGTTGTTTATCAATATACGGTTTGTGTGTTGGAATGACGCAGCAGACAACCAACTCTTAGTTTCAAGTGCTGTTGTTGTTATACCTAGAACTATCATGTCGCCTTTTGCTTCACGTAGACCTTGGGCTTTTGCACGAGCGTTTTCTTCTAACATTTCAAAGTTTTCAATAACAGTGCCTGGTGTTAGAACAGTGTCGCCGGCATCAGTTATACGCACACGAGAGAACATTTGACGTATAACAATTTCGATATGCTTAGGGGCAATAGATGCACCTTGCACTTCGTACACTTTTGCAATTTCATGAATAATGTATTCTTGAGCCATTTCTTTGCCACCTGCAGCAAAAATGTCGTCTATCAATGCAGAACCGTCTGACAATAATCCGCCAGCTACTACACGTTGACCTTTAGAAACAACAACTGAACGTGGGAATGAAATACTGTACTCGATAGTGTTTGACTTGCCGTCGAACTTTGTATCAGATAGAACTGTAACTATTTTTTCTTTACCGTTGTCTTTTATTTCTATAACTTCACCTGCTGTTTTAGAAACAATAGCATGGTTTTTAGGAGCACGTTTTTCAAAGATTTCTTCAACGCGTGGTAGACCCGCTGTAATGTCCAGACCCGCAACTCCACCTTGGTGGAATGTACGTAGTGTTAGCTGTGTACCTGGTTCACCGATAGCTTGGCCGGCAACTATACCAACAGCTTCACCAATGTTTACTAGGTGGTTACGTCCAAAGTCTAGACCATAACAAAGCTGACAAATACCGTATGTATTTTTACATGAAAGTGGTGTGCGAACTTTTACAGATTCGATACCTGCTTTTTCTATTTTAACAGCTTCGTCTTTCATTATTAATGTACCTTTTTTGTACATTGTTACACCTTCGGCGTTTTTAATGTCTTCTAACAATACACGTCCGGCTAGACCCTTAGATAATGGTATTTCCAAACCTGATATTATTTGTTTACGTATAGTTTTACCTTCCTTAGTTCCACAGTCTGCTGTAGTTATTGTTACATCTTGGGCAACGTCAACCAAACGACGTGTTAGGTAACCTGCCTTTGCAGTGTTCAACGCTGTGTCTGAAAGACCCTTACGTGAACCGTGTGTAGTAATAAAGTATTCTACAGGTGACAAACCTTCGATGTATGACGGTATAACTGGGAATTCGATAATGCGACCCTGGTTGTTTTGAATCAGACCCTTCATACCCACCATTTGTGTCATGTGTGATAGAGATCCACGGGCACCTGATTTGTACATGTCGTTGTATGAACCACGTAGGTCAAGAGTTGCTGGTAGAAGTTTTTCAACTTCTTTTTTACATTCGTTCCATATTTCTTGGAATTTCTGGTATTTTTCGTCTTCTGAAATTAGGCCTTCTGCATGTTGTGCAAATAGATCGTCGTTTTTCTTTTGGTACAACGCTACTACTTCTTGTTTTTTCTCTGGAACGCGAACTGAATCTAGTGCCCAACTGTGGCCTGATTTAGTTGCATAACGGTAACCGAAATCTTTGATAGCGTCTAGAAGTTTAGGTGCAGAATCGAAACCGTATGTTGCAATAAATGCATCTACTAATGCCTGAACTTTTTTAGTGTTCATTTCTTCGTTAATGTAACGGAAGTCTTCTGGGAAAATGTTGTTGAACAATATTCGTCCAACAGTTGTTTCGATCAATGTACCTTCAAATGGTGCAAATTTAGAACGACTGTCACCGCGAACTTTTATCAATGAGTGGAAACTAATGTGTCCAAAGTCATATGCTAACAATGCTTCGTTAGGTGATGAAAATACTGAACCTTCACCTTTTTCGCCTTCGATGTTTTTTGTCATCCAGTATGTACCCAAAATAATGTCGAGTAGTTTTGCTGTTGCAATAGGGTCGCCGTTTGCAGGTTTAAGTAGGTTTTTAGTTGCAGCCATTAGGTTGCCAGCTTCTGCTTGAGCTTCAGCTGATAGTGGCAAGTGTACTGCCATCTGGTCGCCATCGAAGTCGGCATTGAAACCTGTACATACTAATGGGTGTAGTTGTATAGCCTTACCTTCGATCAACACTGGGTTGAAAGCTTGTATAGATAGGCGGTGCAGTGTAGGTGCACGGTTAACTAACACGAATTTACCTTCGATAACTTCGTCTAGTATTGCCCACACTTCTGCTGTGCGTTCTTCGATAAGTTTGTTTGCACCACGAATGTTAAATGCTAGTTCGCGAGCAAGGATTTTAGATATTACGAATGGGCGGAAAAGTTCCAATGCCATTTCCTTAGGTAGACCACATTGACTAAGTTTAAGTTGTGGACCAACCACAATAACTGAACGGGCTGAGTAGTCTACACGTTTACCAAGCAAGTTTTGACGGAACAAACCTTGTTTAGAACGCAGGTTGTCTGACAGTGACTTCAATGCACGTTTTTGTGACTGACTAACTGCAGCACCACCAGCTGAACCACTGTTGTTGTCTATTAACGCGTCTACAGCTTCCTGCAAAATACGTTTTTCGTTACGTAGAATTACGTCTGGGGCACCGATTTCTTTAAGTTTTTTCAGACGGTTGTTTCGGTTTATAACGCGACGGTACAGGTCGTTTAGGTCAGATGTTGCATGGCGGCCACCTTCTAGGGCTACCATTGGGCGCAAGTTTGGTGGAATAATTGGTATAACTTTTAGGAACATCCATTCAGGGCGTACCTTTGCAGTTACCATAGAACGTACCAACGCTAGACGTTTCTGTGTACGTTCGCGGTCTAGACTGTTTGTTTTTGGTAGATCTGTTTCTAGTTTTTCTTTAAGTTTAACTAGGTCTGTGTTTTTAAATATTTCGTATATAGATTCAGCACCGATAGAGGCTTCAAAACATGAACCATATTTTAGAGAATAGTGGTGGTAGTTTATTTCGTTTAGAACTTTACCTTGCACTATTTCTGTAACTTCTTTTTTAGCTTGTGCAAACAAGTCGCGAAGTTTACCACGAGTGTCTTCGTCTGCAGACATTTTTGTTTTTGATTTGAATTCAGTGTCTAGGTCGTGCAGTATGCGTTCTTTTTCAGCTTGGTCTATTTTAGTTACAATGTAACCTGCAAAGTAAACCACTTTTTCAAGGTCTTGTGCTTGGATACCAAGTACAAGTGCCATACGTGAAGGCACACCCTTTAGGAACCAGATATGTGCAACAGGTGCAGCAAGTTCGATGTGGCCCATGCGTTCACGACGAACGATGGCCTTTGTAACTTCAACGCCACACTTTTCACAGATTATACCTGCGTAACGGATGCGTTTGTATTTACCACAGTAACATTCGTAGTCTTTTTCTGGACCGAATATACGTTCGTCGAACAAGCCACCGCGTTCTGCGCGACTGGTTCGGTAGTTTATAGTTTCAGGCTTTGTAACTTCACCGTATGACCATTCCAGCATTTGTTCTGGGCTAGCCAACGATATGCCGATACTATTGAAATTTGTTGTATCAAATGTTTTCATAATTATTACGTGTTAGATTATTTAATCTTTTTCTTTAGATCGACATTAAGCGCTAGACCGCGTAGGTAGTTCAACATAACTGTAAACGATGCTGGTGCGTTTGGTGCGCGTAGTGGTTCGCCTTTGATAATAGCGTCGAATGTTTCTGAACGTCCGACAATGTCGTCTGACTTAACTGTAATCATTTCGCGTAACATGTGTGCTGCTCCGTAACCTTCTAATGCCCAGACTTCCATTTCTCCGAATCTTTGTCCACCACCTTGTGCTTTACCGCCTAGTGGTTGCTGAGTAATAAGTGAATACGAACCAATAGAACGCATGTGTAGTTTGTCTTCAACCATGTGGTGAAGTTTTAGAATATACATGTAACCTACTGAAATGTCGTTGTTGAATTTTTCACCAGTGCGTCCGTCGTATAGTGGTATGCGTCCTGATTCTGGGAAACCTCCTGTAACTAGTTCCTTCTGGATTTCTTCTACTGTTGCGCCACCGAACACTGGTACCACTGCTTGGTAACCATTAAGTTCTGCAGCCATACCTAAGTGAAGTTCCAAAATTTGACCCAAGTTCATACGTGATGGAACACCTAGTGGTGTTAGTACAACGTCTACTGGGCGTCCGTCTGCCATGTATGGCATGTCTTCTTCTGGAAGTACAACTGAAATAACACCCTTGTTACCGTGGCGTCCAGCAAGTTTGTCACCCACTGATACGTTACGAACTTGTGCAACTTCAATAACGATTTTCTTGATAACGCCTGATTCCAAGTTATGTCCACCTTCACGAGAGAATATTTTAACACCGATAACACGACCGCGTGTACCTTTGTCCATACGTAGAGATGTGTCTTTCACATCGCGAGCTTTTTCCGCGAATATTGAACGAAGAAGTCTTTCTTCTGGAGTAAGTTCTGTTTCGCCTTTTGGAGTAATTTTACCAACCAGTATGTCTGATTCGCGAAGTTCTGCACCAACACGTACAACACCTTCTTCGTCTAGATCTTTCAACTTGATTTCACCAACGTTTGGAATGTCGCGTGTAGTAACTTCAGCACCAAGTTTAGTGTCACGAACTGTACATTCGTATTCTTCGATATGTATTGTACTGAATTTAGAATTCTTAACTAGACGTTCTGAAATTATTATCGCGTCTTCGTAGTTCTGGCCGTTCCATACCATGAACGCTACCAATGCGTTTTGACCAAGAGCCATTTGTCCACCTGAAGTAGAACTAGTGTCGGCTATAACTTGACCTTTTTTAACCTTTTCACCGAACGAAACTATAGGGCGTTGGTGGAATACAGAGAAACTGTTTGTTCTTGAAAATGCAGTTAGTGTGTATGTATGTTTTTCGTCTTTTTTGTCTGTAATTATTATTTTCTTACCATCTACGTATGACACCACGCCGTCTGTACCGGCTACGATAACACGGCCAGAGTCTTTAGATGCTAGAGCTTCCATACCAGTTGCAACAAGTGGTGCTTCAGGGCGTAGACATGGCACAGCTTGGCGTTGCATGTTTGATCCCATCAGAGTACGGTTTGCATCGTCGTGGTCTAGGAACGGAATCATAGACGCTGCAATAGAGAAAGGTTGGTTTGTAGCAATGTCTATAAATTCTACATCGTCTTTGTCCATAAGACCTGGAATAGTTTTTAAACGTCCAGCAACTTTTTTGTTGGTAAATGTACCAGCTTCGTTGCGGTCGTTCTGGGCATGAGCGATGTTGTAACGTTCTTCTTCTAACGCGTTTAAGTAAACAACTTCACCTGTAAGTGTGCCTTTTTTAACTTTCATGTATGGAGTTTCGATAATACCGAACTCGTTAATACGTGAATATGTAGCTAAGTGTACAACCAAACCAATGTTTGCACCTTCAGGTGTTTCAATAGGACAAATACGTCCGTAGTGACTTGTGTGCACGTCGCGAACTTCTAGGGATGCGCGTTCGCGTGTTAGACCGCCGGGTCCAAGCGCTGACAAACGACGCAAGTGTTCAGTTTCAGCCAAAACGTTTTCTTGGTCCATGAACTGTGAAAGTTGGTTTGTAGTAAAGAATTCTTTAATACGTGCCTGTAGTGGACGTTGGTTAACAACGTTCATAGGTAGTGTGTTGTCAGATTCGATAACAGACATTCTGTCTTGAACGTTACGCTTGATCTGTGTCATACCAACACGGATTTTAGCTTGCATCATTTCGCCAACGAATTTAACACGACGCTTTGAAAGGTGGTCGATATCTTCTGGGCGGGCGTCTGGGTTAATGTTTAGGTCTAACGTGTGCTTCATTATAGCAACTACATCTTCCTTGGTTAGTACACGTTGTTGTAGGGCTTTTTCATCAACTGGACCACCGAACTGTTGGTTAAGTCGAAAACGTCCAACAGGTGAAATGTCGTAGCGTGTTTTGGTAAACAATGAATCTACGTGTTCCTTGGCGTTGTCTGCTGTAGCTAGGTCGCCGTCGCGTAGACGTTTGTATATTTCTATATATGCATCGTGCACTGTTTTAGTAGTGTCTTTTTCTATAGCAAGTTTAACGATATTTTCGTGGGGTGAGCCAGCAAATAATGCCAGAATTTGTTCGTCGGTATGGTAACCCATAACGCGCAGTAGTGAAAGGATTGAGAACTTTCGCTTTTTGTCTATACGCACAGACAATGTACCGTCTGATTCAGATTCGATTTCGATCCATACACCACGTGCTGGGATGATCTTTGCACCGAACATTATCTTGCCCTTCATTTCTTGGTCAACGAAGAACACACCTGCAGAACGTGCAAGTTGAGGAACGATAACACGTTCAACACCGTTGATGATGAATGTACCGTGTGGGGTCATTAATGGAATATCAGAAAGGAAAATTTCTTGTTCCTTTGTAGAACCCATTGTTTTATTGATAAGCTTAACGCGGGCCTTTATTGACGCTTCGTATGTTAACTTGTTTTCTTTGGCATGTGCCTCGGTGTACTTAGGTTCACCTACTGAAAACGAAGCGAACTCAAGGTCGAACTTTTTCTCTGAATAGTCCTTAATAGGAGAAAATTCTTGAAAAACTTCTGATAGACCTTTTTCGATTAGCCATTTGTATGAATTGACTTGGTTTTCGATCAAGTCTGGAAAAGGTACCAATGGTGCCTTGTATTTTGAAAAATACTTCTTTGGTCGTTGTGCGATATCTTGCATAATAATATTCTACCCACCAAACCTGTGCAAAAAATTAAAAATAAAAATTCCGGCGCTTGTATAAATACAAAGCACCTTCGTTAAAATTATTTAATTCCCCCCAAAGACATGAAAGATAGCAAAATAAATATATTGTATTGCTAATAAAGATTGATTGCCCACCCGTAACTCAATCGCTTCAATCCCCATTACCCTAGCAAAAAACCCATTGAATGTCAAGGGTTTTTTGGTTAATTAATTTATTTCATTACCTTCTCTATTTCAGACTTGTATTTTTCCATTACACGTTTAGTGGCTTCCATTTGGTTCATACCACCTTTTACCTTTTCTTGGACTTCTTTACCTATTTTCTCGAATAATTCAGGGTTTTCTGTAACAAGTTTAATAATACGGTCTTGCTCCGCTTCTGGAATGCCTTTTAACTGGCTTTTCAGCATCTTCTTCATCAAAAAATTCTTTAACATAGACATGCGGGTATTATAGCACATTCACCTTTTCACCCAAAATCCAACTACATTTAGGTAATATTCCGACCCCCCTGTGGATAAATCAGGGACTCAGCCCCTGATTTATCCACATATACATAAAATGCTATAATTATCTCATGAAGTTTACTTCCCTAGTAAAATTAAATACATATTATAACGATACCTGCGAATGTGAATTAAAAAACACTGCAAAGCAGGCTGTGTTTGGTAATGGTAACCCCAAGGCGCGCGTGGTTTTTATTGGTGAAGCACCCGGCAAAAAAGAAGACGAAACAGGTGTGCCTTTTGTCGGTGCTGCGGGTAAATTCTTAACTGAAATGTTGCAGTCTATAAAAATGGACCGTACTGATGTATATATAACCAACACCGTTAAATACCGCCCACCCGAGAACCGCGACCCAACACCCACAGAAAAACAACAATGCCGTGCGTGGTTAGTTGCCGAACTAAATTACATTAAACCAGACGTAATTGTGTTTTTAGGCAGACATGCACTGAACAGCTTTTTTCCGGAACTTAGTATATCTGACGCCCACGGTAAAATAATAGATACGAAAAAATATAAAAATACAGAAAATACTTCAGTAATTACAGAACTTAAAACCACACATTTTCTACCACTGTACCACCCTGCTGCTGCACTATATAACGGTGGTATGCGTGCAACACTACTAAAAGACTTTAAACAAATACCTAAAATATTGAAAAAACTTTCTGGCAAATAAAAACCCAGCACTATATAAATAGTGCTGGTGCTTAAAATTAGGCAAAAAAATTGACCATTTGTATTACTGGTTCGATTACAATTTTTCTTGTTGTTTGAATATTTTCTCTTTCCAAACAAACAAACGAACCTTCATAGTGGATACAGAGATAGTCGTAATTAACACGATACCTCTTTGGATTAAAATTTAATTTTTGAAATAGATTTTCTTTTTTAAGTCTTATCAAAATAGTAACCATTGAAACACAGTCAACTTCTTTCCAAGAATACAAAATCGTTTCTATTCCATTTTTTTCTGCGGTTAGAAAATACCTGCGAGTATTGTTTTCATCGAAAACCTCTACAGCCTTAGTTGGACAAAAGTTTTTAAAGAAGTTTTCAGCAAGCATTGAGTAAGCATTCGGTGTATCAAAACAAGAAACTCTGTAAAAAACACTTTTTTCATACTCCGAAAGGTTTTTAAACAACAATTGCTTCATAGAAGAAATATCAACATCTTTGAATTCTCTGCAAGTTATATCCATATAACCTGGGTTTATGTTTCTTAATATTTTCATAACATTATAGAACTTTGTTAGATTTCACTATACAAAAATATTCATTACTTTGTCAAATATAACATTTGTTTTTAAAATGCAATATGTTAACATACAGGCATTGTTCCCTATCGCTATTAGGACATAAATAGCAACCCCAAGATGAGGGATTCGCAATAAAGTAAAAGCCCAGACACACGTGTTTGGGATTTTTTTAAAATGGTAGATCGTAATTGTCATCCACATCAGATTCTTTCTGTGGGTAGTCTTTTTCAGCAGAACTAAATATTATTTTAGTTTGGTTAAAGTCTACTTTTTGCTGTGGTGTTTTTAGTTGTATGGCATATTGTATTGCCTGCACAAATGAAATTTTATTAACTTCTTCGATAAGATGTATGTTACATCCGGAATGACCGCAACCAAAACATTTGAATAAATTAGTTTTTGCATTTATTCTTAGCGATGGGGTTCTTTCCTTATGTATCGGACACTTCATGGTGTAGTCACCATTTTTTCTTAGTTTTGGTAAATAAAATATATCGTTAGTTTTAATATACAAACTTGCAAAAAACAACAAAAAATAATCTTTATCAGACACAATTAGATCTACCATTTCGCGGGGGTATTTATGCTTCTTCATGTGCAAATAAATTTAATCTACATTCAGACTATATTTTTTACAGATTTTGTCAAATATAAAATAAGCGGAACAAAAAACCTTGCTCGACGTTCTTCGCAGGGCGACTGGCCCGAGAAAAGCAAATTCCTAGCAAGGAATTATGCGTACCGAGAGCAAGGTATTTTGTGAAGCGAGTATTTTATACTCCCTTCTTCAGTTCCACACACATAAACATTGGTATTTCTTTGCGGGCGCGGTCTTCGGCAAGTTTACGTGGACCAGTATTACTTTCCTTGTGTGATATCCATTCTTCTAAACGTGACATAACAAAACCAGCCTTGGCAAAATGCTTCATATACCACTGCATTGAACGGTGGAATGAAAGTGTTATGTCCCCTGTTGAAATGTGTTTTTTACCACCTTGTCCTGGGTGCATGTCTATTTTATATGTAGCTTCTGACAAATAGCGTTCTACTGTACGGTACTGCACATTACGTTCAGTGTCATAACCCCAAGAACTTTCCTGTGGTACACGGAAAGCTGGGTGCATAAGCACTATCAACACACGGCCACCTGGCACTAATACACGGTTCATTTCAGTTAATGTGTCGGCGATGTTTTCTATGTTTTCAAAAGCTAATACAACTGTAATAGTTTCTACTCGCATGTCTGGTAGGTGTGGTGCTTTGTGTGCTGGTAATATGCGGTAGTTTATATTTAGGTTTTGTTTCTTTGCATTTTTTTCTGCAATGGAAACAAGTTCCTTAGATATATCTGTACCGTATACATTTGCGCCAAGTTGGGCAAAACGTTCTGTAAAATAACCCTGGCCACAGGCTACGTCCAGTATACTGTCGCCTTTTTTGATACCTAACATACGTAATAGGTTTGGTAGTATAACTTCGCTCTGTAGTGTATTAGATTTTTGTAGGTATTCGTCGTACCAAGTAGAAACCGGGTTCCATGAAGTAGGTAGTACAGAACCATCTTGTTGTTTTGAAACTGCACCAGAATCTTTTTCTGATTTAATGCTTTTATTTGAATTAGTGTAGTTGTTTTTCATCCCAGTTTTAAAATTTTAATTTTATTATTTCTATTAGTGTTAATATTGTCCCGTTATATTTTTTCATATTTTTTTGATGTATGTAAAATTTAAAACGGGACAGGTTTTATAATTGTTTTTATCTTTTTATTATTTCTATTACACGGTAGCGAAAACCTTCCCAGTACAAGTCCAGAACTCTGGCTAGTGGTAGCAGTCTGAACAAAAATTCAAAGTCTACAGCTAAACGTAACATAAACGCTACAGTACCATACATTCGGAATTTCTTATAAACAAATGCCGCCCAGCCCAAACCGACAGGCACTATGTACCCTGTTACAGGAACTTTGTATTTTTTAATTTTTCTGTCAGGTGTGTTTTTTTCACGGGCAAGTATTACGTTTGCTACGTATTTACCGTCGTACATTGCAGTCTGTGCTAAGCCAGAATTTGGTGTAGCAGCACCGTCGCCAACTACATATATGTTAGGTAGGCCCTGTGCACCAAGGAATTCGTCGACAACAACGCGTTTTGTTTTTTCTTCTAACACTATACCTGGTATGTCTTTGTATAATGAATTTGGTTTTGTACCAGCTGTCCATATTATTGTGTCTGCTAAAAGGTTTTCTGCTGGTAAACAAACTTGCTGGTGTTGTATGTCAGATATAGCACAACCAAGAGAAAGCTTTACACCAATTTTTTCTAAACGATTTTGTACATGTTTTGAAACTTGTTCCGGAAAACGGCCTAAAACTCGTGGACCAGAATCTACCAATGTAACCTGCATAGCACTACGGTCTACATTATATTTTCTAGCTAAGCGGTGCATAAACACAGACAACGAACCTGAAAGTTCTACTCCAACCGGACCGCCTCCTACTATAACTACATGTAGTTTATGTTCTTGTTTACCACCACTGGCGTATTCTTCGAACAATGTTATCATTCTGTTTTTTATTTCTATAGCACTGTTTGTTGTACCAAATCTGTATGTGTTTGTTGGTGCGTCTTTTATACCAAAGTAGTTTACTTCTGAACCTAATGCCAGAACCAAGTCGTCGTACTGGTACGAACCTAAGCCACCTTCAACTTCTTTTTCAGTTGGGTTTATTTTTATAACAGTGTCTTTGGCTATGGTTACGTTTTCAGGTAAAACGTCTTCCAATGGAACGCAGACTTCTATGGGCGACATGCCTGAAAGTATACGGTATAGCGCCGGGTAGTATTCAAAATAAGATTTATTTGAAATAAGGGTTATGTTCGATTTAGGCGACTTTTTGGCCATTTCTCTGGCTGCAGTTACACCAGCAAAACCACCCCCTATAATAAGTATTTTCTTTTCCATCCCGTTTAGAAGCAGATCGCGATTAGTGCGATTTTATGCTTAATTATGTTATTAATATTATTTTCCATTGTATTCATAATGTTTATTATTTATTATCGTGATCACGGCTTCTAACGGGATCCATTTACACACTATACCACATATTCCATTATAGGCCTATAAACAAGGCGTTTTTGCCTTATTTTTACACCTTTTTATTTAAACTGTGGTCTGCTATAATACTGTAATAAAAGTCGCCTTTAAACGTCATCATTAACGAGCTCAAAAGCCATGAAAAATATAGAAACACAATATATGGCGTTATTTGAGTCAGAAAAAGATGCTCTTTTCCGATTTATATACCTTAAAGTCTCGGACAGAAACGAAGCACTGGACCTGACTCAGGAAACCTTTGTTAAACTATGGTCGTATATTAAAGACGGCGATGTTACCCTGCGTAACATACGCGCCTTTCTATACCGCATAGCCAGAAATGCCATTATAGACTACTACCGTAAGAAAAAGTCAGTTTCGTTAGACCAAATGGTAGAAGAAGGTTACGACTTAGCAGACACAGTTCAGCCAGACCACGAAACCATTCCTGAAATGCTAAGACTAGTACCCGACCTACACCCTGAACACCACGAAATACTGATACTGCGTTACCACAACGACATGAGCATACCTGAGATAGCTAGCATACTTAAAATATCAAACGCATTTGCATCAGTAAAACTTTTCCGAGCGCACAATGCATTAAAAAAACTAATTGGGTCGAATTCGTCATAAAAATACAAAATATATGAAACAAATTTTTAATAAACTAAATACACCAAACATGACAGATGGCGAAATACGCCAAATGCGTGCATACCTACATTCGAACACCATGCAAAACCCTGCATTTGTTCGTTCGCCACTTGGCATGTCTTGGTATGTTAAAACCGCTAGTGCAGCAATGTCTATGTTACTGCTTACCGCTGGTGGTATAACATACGGCGCACAAAAAGCCCTACCCGGCGACACACTATACAGTGTTAAACTTCATATAGAAGAAGTAAAAAGCATGACGAACCAAACACCAAAAGAAAAACTTCTTCAACAACAAACCCGCCTTATGACACGTTTCGACGAAATAGAAACATTAGTTAAAACAGGTGCCATGACAGCAGAAAAACAAGCCGTTGTAACAGAACAACTAGCCGCACACCTAGACAAAGTTGCCAGTGCAGTTGCAGATGTAGAAAAAGAAGTAACAACAGAAAACACCGACGCACAGAACACTGTAGCTAAATCTGATGTAACAGACGCTATTGCCACTGCAACTAAAATTACAAACGACATTGCTACCCGCCAAGCCACAATAACAGAACTAGCCGACAATAAAAGTGACGAAACTAAACAAATAATAAAAGACACTAACATTGCACTAACTTTAAAAACTTCTGAAGTTAAAGACGCTGTTACTACAGCGGCTGCCCCTAAACAAGACGAAGCCGACGCACTAGAAGCTGATTTAAATAATATCAATATTACTACTCGTCAACCAGATGAAAAGACTCAGTTGCAGAATCCGGTTTCGAACGATAAAGCTTCATTGCCAAATACCCCAACCCACACACAATAATACCGAAAACAACAAATACCCACCCTCGGGTGTTTTTTGTTTGTGATGTACCTAGTACGTTTGCAGACAATGGTACAGGGTTTTCTGAATTTAATATTTGTGTATTAGGTGTTTCTACCACAGAACTACCTATAGCTGTTTGTGGGTTATAAGTTTTATATACTATGTTTGCATTAGTATTGGGTATGTTGTTTTTTGTAATATTTTTTATTACAGGTGTAGACTGATTTGCAAAATTATTTACATTCGAATTTGCATATGCCAAACCACTCGGGTAATACAGCGTTGGGTTTTGTAAACCATTAAAACCAGTTACATGCGCAGGTATAACAATACTTTTGTTTGCCAACACAACCATGCCGTATGGAAAATTATATACATTAGACCCTTCGTATATTTGCCACTTAGATATGTTTATGTCTTGGTCTGTGCTGTTTTTAACTAATATTGTTCCGTCTGTACCCTGGGCACTAACACTGACACCTGCGTTGCCAACATGCACAACAGTGTTTGTTTCTATTATTGGGTCTTCTGACCAAGAATTATAAAAATACGCCACACTAACCGTGTAGTCGCCTGGGTACTGGTATGTATGTGTAAACTTTTTCTGTTGGCTAAATGCGTATGTTGTACCGTCACCCATGCTCCATACAAAATACCCACTTAATACATTTACATTACTAGAATTTGTATACAATGCGTCGAAACTAGCTGACACATTAGTTAATATTGTTTTACTAGAAATAATAGAAATCTTAGGCTTAGGCGGTACTACTTCTTTTTTAGTAGTCTCAGAACTTGCTGTTACATTAACTGTACTGCCAGTGCCACCGCCGGTTCCACCACCTGTGTCTGCCACAGCACCAGCATTTACCGCGCGTGGTGTAGGCGTGGCCGTAACCCAGGCACTGCCTACACGTTGCATTGTTTGTTTTGTAGTGTTGTCGCCTGCTGGCCAACCAGATTTAAAATCTAAAGTTTCAACTATTGTACCGTCAGGTTTTTTTAATAATAAAGCTTCTCCACTATTAGACAAACCACTACCGAAAGCCGCCACAAAGTCTGCTGTAACGTCAGGCACGGTTGTGTCGTCCGTGCGTTCTATTAGGTAGTATTTTTTTGCACCGACAACACTGTTTGTTGCACTACTAATTGTTATATTTGGACTTCCGTCGTCGGAAACTATTACCCAGCCGTCTATGTCTACGTCGCTTACCCCGTCGTTATATAATTCTATCCATTCGTTTGTAGACGACACAGTAGTACCCATCCAGGCGACTTCGTTTATATAAACATCTGCATAAACTTTATTTATATTTAAGAATAAAAATACTAAACAAAAACCAAAACCCGCACGTACCCACCACGCCTGTTTGAATGTGTGTGTTTTCATAATTTTATTTTACTACTAGTTTTTTGACACATCAAGCACTTTTACACATATATAAAAAGGACAGCATCCACTGTCCTTTTTATATTATTCCGTCTCTAGCACTTTCTTCAAAACATCTTCTGGTACTTCTTGAATTTGTTTTGGTTCAGTTGCTGGTTCTGGTTTTTTAGGTTCAGGCGCATTATTTACTTGTGTACCAGTACTAGAATTTTGCTGTGGTTGTTGTACAGGCGCACTACCTGAAATTGGTTTAAAAACTTTTTTAGTTTCAAAACTTGGTTTTGCAGGTGTAGAAGGTGTAGGTATGTTAGACAGTGCGGCACGTAGTGCAGCTAACGATTCTTCGTTTTTGTTTGGTGTAGGTTTAGTTGTTGTACTAGCTGGTTGGGCTATGGTAGTAGGTATGGTTTTAAGTTCAACATAGTCTTTTTTAGCAGTAACTTCTGCATTTTGCACTGTTGGTGCACTGTGGTGGTTTAGAACAACTTTGTCGTTTTCAGGGTTTACATGTGGGGCAATGTTTTCTTCTATGCTGTGTTCTAGTTCAATAAGTATGTTTTTTAATATAGAACTATGCCCTGTTTGTTTAACTTCATCTGTTTTGTTTTTTTCAATTTGTTTGTCAGCTATAGTTAAATCTGGTTTTTTAAATGGTTGTGGTTTGTGGTGCCCTATTGTTGGTACATTTTTATTTTCAGCCACATCTACATTTTCTAGACTTTTTTTAATAGCCTCGCCTAGGTTTATTGTTGGCTTTACTGGTTTAACAAAGTCGGGTTTGTTATATACAGGTTTTTCAGTTGTATTAGTTGTGCTTGTTGTTACTGTAGTAGTTGTTTGAGTTTTAGAAATCGGTGCAGACACGTTTGAACCACCCTGGTATGCGGGCTTATCTGCATTATATGGTTTAGGGTTATTACCCTGGTAACCAGATGTTGGTTTTGCTGGACCGTTGTTATATGCGGGTTTTGTATAACTACCAGTTGGTGCACCACCATCAGGGCGTGGTGTGTCAGACTTGGCCTGCCCGACTGAACCGTCGTTCGGGCGGGGTCGGCGTTCTGGTTCTTCGGTAGCTAATTCTTTAACAATTATTGATTCAACTTCTTCACGGTTATGTGCATAGTTTCTACGAGAAGAACGTAAAACTTCTTCTCGGAAAGATATAACCGGTGGCACAATAGGTGGCAAACTAGTTGCCGAAAAAGGTTTTGAAGCAATACCGTCTATAGTCATACGCAAATACATCTGAGTATAGTTTAAGTTAACTATATCTTCTGCAGTAAACACTGGCATAAATTCTTTTTCAAACATTTCAGCATCAGCAGAACCAACGCGGAATATAATCATGGTACCAACGTTACCTACAACTGCGTCACGTACGTTTTCTGTCATCTGTGCTACATACTGGTG
>CAIQAW010000043.1 GCA_903869875.1 Candidatus Nomurabacteria bacterium
GAACACTGCGGTTTAGAAGGACAGACGCCAAATGAATATTTGGCCAATTACAAATTAACTAAACCGCCATATGTCTGTACCTAAAACAAAATACCCTTACAATATAAGGGTATTTTTACTTGGTATTGTTCTATTTCGCGTATTGTTCTGCGTCGCTGAATTTTACTGATAGCAGGCGGGATCCTCCGTCGCCTCCGACTGTTACCCCATATAGCACCTCTGCGCGCGACATGGTTTCGCGATTGTGGGTTACAACTATAAGTTGCGAGAATTTTGAAAGTCTTTCTAACATGTCGCCATAACGTTTTGAATTTGCTTCGTCCAGTGCAGCGTCTGTTTCGTCCAAAACCAAAAATGGTGGTGGGTTTACCTGACTCATAGCAAACAGTAGCGCAATAGATGTTAACGAACGTTCCCCACCTGATAGCATATGCAAGTCTTTTACCTTTTTGTGTGGCAAAGATACGTTTATATCTACACCGTGTTCTAGGTGGAACGCGTGTTGGTCTATGTCAGACAGTACCTCTCCCTCTTCTTCTTCGTCACGGCGCTTATGTTCTGCAACAACAGACAAAAACGCATGCCCGCCACCGAACATAAGTGCAAAGAATTCTTGGAAAGCTTTGTTAATGTTTTCAATACCGTTTTTAAATTCCCTGTTCAAAGTTTCGCGTAGGTCGACAATAAGTAGTGTTATGTTTTGAATACTGTTTTCTAAATCTGTCAGTTCACGAGCTAAAAATACTTCGCGTTCTTGAATGTCTTCGTATTCTTTAACTACATCGGCACCACCACCGGCACCCATGTCTTCTAGGCGTATTTTCAAACGGTCTATTTTACGCTTTAAATCTACCAACACTTCAGGCTGTATAACTTCAAATGTATCGTTTAAATTACGTAGGGCTTCGTAGCCTATCAGTGCTGTGGCTTCTTGCATTTCTGCAGTCAGTCTTTCTTTGCGGGCACTGTGGGCTTCTTGGCGTAGAGCCTTTATACGCATGTCGGCAACCAGGTCACTTCTGCGTTGTATTAGTGCAACATAGTCGGCTTGGTTATATGTGGTTTTACTACTTGCCTCGGCAAGTTGCTTTTTAAGTTCTTCTACAGTTGTAGTTAGCGTGGCAATCTGTGCATCGATACTGTGTATTTGATCAGAAAGAAGTTTTAGTTCGTTTTTAGTTTCTACTATTTTGTTTTCGTTTTCTGTTGTGTCTGTAGCCGGCGCGCTACTGTCTTTGGCTAAAAAGTAATGTATGTTTTCACGAATACGGGTAATGGTTTCGCGTATGTGTGCAATGTCTTCGTTATGCAGAACACTTTGCAATATTGTGTCTATAGAATCTAGTTCGGCCTTCACTGCATCAAACGAAACATTTTTAATATGCTTTACTTCTGGCGCTGGCCTTTCTAATATATCTAACATACCTTCTAAACGGCCATGGGCACGGGTAAGTTCATCGCGTTTTATGCGGAACTGTTTTATTTCTGATTCGTAACCATGTATTGCATTTTGTTCTGCATTGTCTGCCTGTACAACTGTGTTTAGCTTGTTTTCTATTTCTGCTATTGCATGTTCAACTTGGGCCAAGTTGTTTTGGTGTGTAGAATTTTCTGTATCTATATCTTGTTTTTCAGTATTTATATAATGCTGTTCGTTTTGTATGTATGTGCGGTAAAGACCGCCAAGTTCAATGCGGGCTTCTTCAGCTTTTTGTATTTTTTCAACTTGTTTTTTTAAGAACTGTACATGTGGTGCTAGTTCACGGCGTAGTGAAGCAACTTCTTTCATATTTGCGCGAGTCTTCTCTAACTTTCTTTCACTCTCACGTATACGGTACTGGTACATGCGCAAACCAAGTGCGTCTTCTACCATACCACGGCGGTCTTTGGTGTTTGCAGAAAGTATTCTGTCAGCCTCACCTTGGGAAATAATGTGGTGGCCGGATGCACCAATGTGCACCGAAGACAACAGTTCGTTAACGTCTTTTAGACGAACCTCTACACCGTTTATAGTATATGTTGTACCACCATCGCGGAAAACTTCACGTCCAATACGTATTTCGTCGTAGTCTAGCGACACACGTTTGTCGTCGCTACTTGTAAACTGAAACTTTTTATCAGTATTATCAAAAACAACAGTAACCGCTGCACGTGAAAGTTGGCCTAGTTCCTTAGACCCTTTAAATATTAAGTCCGCACCAGTTTTTGAACGTAGCGACTTGTTTGACTGTTCACCTAGCACGAAACGAATAGCTTCAACAACGTTAGATTTACCCGAACCGTTTGGTCCGACGATAGCTGTTACTGGCGTATTAAAAAACAATGTGTGCGTCTTCGCAAACGATTTAAACCCAGTAATTTCTATCGACTTTAGCTGCATGATGTATGTATTATATCACACAAATAGTTTTAATCTAACCAACCTTTTTCGGTTATTGCAGCGCGGGCGGCGGCTTGTTCAGCTTCTTGTTTAGACTTACCTTTACCTGTACCAACAAGTTCCTTGCCAAAGTAAACTCCAACTACGAAAGCTTTGTCATGGTCTGGACCAGATTCGCTCATAACGGTATACGAAGGTGTAACACTGTGGTGTTCTTGGGCTTTTTCTTGTATCAAACTTTTAGCATCACGCCATAGTTTGTCTTTTATTATAACGTCTAGTTTTGGTAACAATGTGTCTAGTACAAACTGTTTAGCAACATCGTAACCCAGGTCTATATACACAGCACCTAGATACGCTTCGTATGTGTTGGCTAGTATATACGTACGGGCTTTGCCCATGTCTTTAGATTCGCCTTTAGACAACAGCAAATATTCGTTCATGCCAATTTCCTGTGCAACTTCTGCAATAATAATGGCGTTAACTAATGCACTACGGTATGCAGTTAGTTCGCCTTCGGCTTTGTCAGGAAACAAACGGAACAAATGGTATGTTGTTATCAATTCTAAAACAGCGTCACCTAGAAACTCGAGGCGTTCGTTGTGGCCAGTTTTAATTTCTGGGTTTTCGTTTATATATGAACGGTGGGTAAAAGACTTTTCTAGAAGTCTTTTTTCATTGAAAACAATACCTGTTTTTTCTTCAAAGGTTGTAAAATTTATTTTTGTCATCCCGTTAGAGATAGGAAGTGTCTAGTGTAAAACCAGACAACTTACTACCTTGTTAAATTTAAATTATAATATTTTTGTTAAACA
>CAIQAW010000044.1 GCA_903869875.1 Candidatus Nomurabacteria bacterium
CACCTGGGTAACCAGAGTAGCGTTCGTATTCTTTTTCAGTAAACTTTTTAGCGTTTATAGAAAGTTTAGATGCGTTGGTAACTACTACCTTCACATTTGGTACTTCGTTTTTAACGTAATGAGGACTGTTTTTACCAGCAAGTTCCATAGCAATCGCTGTTGCTAGGCGTCCTAGTTTTTGTCCTGTTGCGTCAAATGTTGTTGTTTTTGGTTCCATCCCGATTTTAAAAATTAATAATGTTAATGTTTTGTATATGTTGTGTGTCCGTTGATTTTAAAACGGGACAAGTGCCATTATACAAGTTGTATTACAGCTAAAGGTGCACCATCAGATTTACGTTGAGGTAGTTTGATGATACGTGTATAGCCACCAGTACGACCGATGTATTTTGGTGCAATATCGTTTATAAGTATGTTTGTTTCTGGTTCTTGGTTCATTAAGCGAGCCATGATAAGACGGCGGTTTGCCAATGTTGGCGCTGTTGCCTTTGTTATCAATTTCTCGACTAGTGGACGAAGTTCCTTGGCTTTGGCTGCGGTTGTTGTTATTTGTCCATGACGAACAAAAGAAGTAGCAAGACCGGCCATAAGCGCACGTCGCTGGTTTTTGTTTCGTCCAAATTTTCGAACTGAATTATGGTGTCTCATAAGTTTTTAATTATTACCGACTATTTAAGGCTAATGCCGTAGTCTGATAAGATCTTTTTAATTTCTAAAATGCCTTTTTCGCCGATGCCTTCTATTTCTAGTAGGTCGTCAGATTTCTTGCGGGCTATGCCACCAACTGTACGGATGTTTGCAGATGTAAGTGCGTGCAATGTACGTGCTGATAGACCGATAGCGTCGATGCGAGTTTTAAGTACTTCTGCCATGTCTACGTTGTCTGTTTTTGCTTCAGATTCTGTTTCTTCTGCAACTTCAGTTGTTTTTGTAGCTGGGGCTTCTGTACGGTCTGACTGGAATTCTACTACAGCTTCTAGTTGTTTTATCATTATCATTACTGATTCTTCTAAAGCAACTTTTGGTGTTATAGAACCATCGGTTTCAATGTTAATGCGAAGACGGTTAAACTTGGTATTGTCGCCAACACGCATGTCTTCTACGTCGTAACTCACGTTACGAATCGGAGTAAACAATGCATCTAGTGCAATAGTACCAATTTCAACCTTTTCTTTGCGGTGTTGGTCTTTTTGTAAAAATCCCATACCTTTTTCTAATGTTATTTCCATTGAAAGAGCCGCTGTTTTACCTGTTAGTTCACAGATGTATGCGTCTTTGTTTTGCAAAGTTGCTTGACCTGGAACTTTGATGTCTGCCGCGGTTATTTTACCTGGGCCCTTAACATCTAGGGTAACAGTTACAGGTTCGTCGCCGTCGAATGCAAAACGTACTTGACGTAGGTTAAGCAAAATGTTTATCACGTCTTCTTTTACACCTTCGATTACTGAAAATTCGTGGCTCACGCCATCGATTTTCACCGAAGTTATAGCAACGCCAGGTAGTGAAGAAAGTATAATACGGCGCAAAGAGTTACCCAAAGTGTAGCCGTAGCCTGGGTATAATGCGTCGATTTCAAAAGTACCTTTAATACCATCGTCTGATACGATGCGAGGCTTTGATGGAAGAGTTATTGTGTGATGTAACATAAATATATTTTTATAATTAATAAAATAACGAGAACCAGTTAGCGACTGTAGTATTCAAGCACAGTGTTAAAGTTCAGAAAGCCTTCGGTATTCTTAGGTGCACCAGTAACAGTAGCTTCCAATTTTTCTACATTGAAAGACAACCATGCAGGCCATGTGTATGACTTTAGTTTTCCAGCGATATCAGTAAACAGCGGACTTGATTTACTACCATCACGAACAGTAATGACGTCTTTTGCAGATATGTGGTGTGATGCAACTTTGATTTTTTTGCCATTAACCATTATGTGGCCATGGGCTACCATTTGGCGAGCTAGTGCACGTGTATGTGCAAAACCAAGACGGTAAACAACGTTATCTAAACGAGTTTCTAGAAGTTCAAACAGTTTGTCTGTAGCTACAACACCTTTTGTTGTAGTTGCTTCTTCAACATAGTTTGAAAGTTGTTTTTCAGAAATACCATAAGAAAAACGAACGCGTTGTTTTTCAAGCATTTGTGTTCCGAATTCAGAAAGCTGTTTAGGCTTTTTGTCGCTTTTCTTGCGCTTAGCTTCAGACGCTACGAATTTTGGTGTTTGACACTTTTCGTATAGTCCAACGCCTAGGCGGCGACACATTTTATACTTAGATTTTGTTATCATATATTATACGCGACGAGGCTTTTTAGGTTTAGGTCCATTGTGTGGAACTGGAGTAATATCACGAATACCGGTTATTTCGATATCGTATGCCATAAATGCACGGATTGTAGGTTCACGGCCTGAACCAACACCCTTAACTACAGCGTCTACACTCTTGATACCAAGAGCTTTTGACTTTTCGCCAAGAGTTTCGCCCACTTTAGAAGCGGCAAAAGGTGTACCTTTTTTAGCACCACGGAAGCCAAGTGCCCCAGCTGATGCTGCAAATATTGCATTACCTGACTTGTCTGTAACAACTGCCTTAGTGTTGTTAAAAGTAGCTTCAACGTGAAGTGTACCTTCAGCAATTTTTCGTTTAGGAGTTTTACTAACTCGGCCGGTATCTTTTTTTGTTTTAGTATTAGTTGCCATATATTTTTATCTTATGTTTTTTCAGTCTTACGTTTACCAGATGACATTGTCTTACGAACGTTGCCACGTATTGTACGAGAGTTTGTTTTCGTACGTTGGCCACGTGCTGGTAGTTTTTTCATGTGGCGGGTACCACGGTAAGCTTTGATGTCTTTCAAACGTTTGATGTTTGATGCAACTTCACGCTTTAGGTTACCTTCAATTTTGTGGCCTTCTACAAGGGCACGAATTTGGTTTTCTTGTTCAATAGTAAGTTCTGTAGCTTTTATGCCACGATCTATACCAACTTGGTCAAGAATTTTGCGAGAACGAGCCATACCAATGCCGTATACGGCAGTTAGTGCATACTCTAGACGCTTTTCATTAGGAATTGTTATACCGACTATACGCATATATTTTTATTGTTTTTGTTTATGTTTAGGGTTCGAACAAATAATATGCAAATGGCCTGCACGTTTTACCATTTTGCATTTCTCACATATTTTTTTAACTGATGCTTTTATTTTCATATTTTGACTTATTTAACGCACGGCCTTAATTTACAACAGTATTTTCGAATTACACTGTTGCCACGAAAAAGGCAAAAACTTGGCCTTAAACTTGTATGGCCTAGTATATACTATTTATAATCTTTTGACAACCCTTGCTTTACCCCCATATGGATCTAGCAACATTTCTACACTGTCGCCCACCATAACCTTGATCCGGTTAAAGCGCATTTTGCCAGCCAGGTATGCTGTAATAGTAGTACCGTTAACGTCCACACGAAACATCGTGTTTGGTAGCGCTTCTATTACAATTCCTTTTACGGTTTCTTCTTTTGAATTACTCATGTATGTATTTACAGTATACACGCATTGTTAGTTTATGTCCACACGAATGCGTTTGGTGTCTAGTGGTAGGTACCTTTCAAACCACGGATTTGTTTTAACGTATGCAGAATCTATGGTTTTAAAACCTGCAAATATAGTTTCAACGGTGTTTTTACGTACACCTGATAAGGATTTTCGAAGTTCGTTTTCATCCACTGTCCAGTTTATAATACCGTTACCAGTAAACTGTAGTGCCAGTGTTGTTGTGTTTTTAGGGTCGACAGGTGTGGCTATCAGTGTTATGTCAGACTGGTCAATGTTCGACGCACTGTATGATGGGTCTTGTAGTGTGTGTTCGCTATGGTTGAAAATAAACTTTTCTATGTCTCTGTCGCGGAAAAGGTATGCAGTAAGTGTCGAATTTTGGGCAATGTCGCGCACAGCTGTAGAACTTTCTCGAAGCCCTGAAAGTGTGTCTGTTTTATAAACTACTGCATTTTTATATATACGGTAGCCTGGTGGTATTTCTGCATTTGCTTTTATAAATATTTTATTTTTAGCAGATTCCTGTATGTTATTTGTTATTCTGGAAAGTTCTTCTTCGTTCATGGTGTACATGTTGCCGTTTGCCCCACCAACTATACCCAAACCTATGGTTTTAGCCGTTAGTAAATTTGTTTTACCAGTGTAATTAGGAAATGTAAAAGTTGCCCCTGTTACGTCGTATTCGGCACCGTTTTTTTCAGCTTCAACAACAACTTCGGTAGAACCAGGCGTTATAACCGTGCCTTTTTTTGCGTACCCTGGTATTGTAGCCCCGTTTAACACTATGTAATGCATTCCTGTGTTACTGACGGCTACACTGCCCTTTTTTAATGCTATTTTCTTAACACTTGCGCTGTTTTGTACCAGTATAGACCCCTTAGACTTTTTAGTAGCAACATTTTTAGTGCCGTATGTAACTGTTTGTTTGTATGTGTCTTCTACAACCATAACTTCAAAAGGTGTTGTGGTTGCGTCGGTGTTGTTTCTAGTTGCTGTAAAAGGCGTGTTTGTAAATGCATACGGAACTTTTTGTGTTTGTATGCTAACGGTAGCATAGCTGTATTTGTGCCATGTATATACACCACCAGCTATAACCAGCACCATAAATATAGTCCATAGCCAAAAAGTATACTGGGTTTGTTTTTTACCCTCGTATATTTCTTGTTCTAATGGTTCGTATATTCTGTTAGAATTTTTGTCAGAATACGAACTAGCAAACGATACGTCTTTTTTGTTTTCGTTTGTGTTTTTAACTATGTCGCTTATTATCATTGGGTTATCAAGGGGTGCATTTTGTTAATGGTCAGTGTGTACACTATTAGTGCATAGTCGTGGTCTGTAACGTTCGGTGCAAAACCACAGTATTCGTATATAGACGGTGCTGCAAAAGCTGTAACAGAGAACTTTTTCTCTGTTAACATATACTGGCTAAATTCTTCGCGTTTAACGCAGTCTGTGTACCATAGGGTCAGGTCGCTCTCACTAACAAGGAAAACGTTGTGTGGTAGTGACACGTTGTTAGACAGTAGTACCAATAAATTTTGGAAGTCTTTTAACCATTCGGTACGCACGGGTGTTACTATTTCTTCTACACGGGCTGTGGTTGTACTGTCTGCATGGCCGGTTAGTACACTACGCAGTAGCGCAAAAGCTTCGTTTTGGTTGTAGTTATATGCCTGCATTAGTGAACGTATCAATGTGTTTTGCCCAGACGGAAACGACGCTGCATGTAGTAGAACGTTGTCTTTTATAACAGCCAGGTCGGTAATTTCGCCACCGACGTCTATCAAAAGGTAGTTTGGTAGGTCTACAAACATGTCGCGTATCAGGCCATACGTAGCGCATATGTTTGAATGAAAATGTATGTTTCTGTCAGACAAAGATATGTTTTTTTCTATGCCCAGTTTAATGTCATTTATTATTTTTTGGGGTGTTAATGAAATAAATATTGAAATGTCAAAAACAATGCCCTTTTTACCTATCGGGTTGTCTATGTCGTAGCCGTTAACCCGTGCGCTAGTTGCATACTGTTCTATAATGGTCATTTCGTTGTACGGACGGTAGTTTGTAAACTCGGTTTTCTGGAAAAGTTCTATTTCAGTTTGTATGGTTTGCTGTATAAAAGACTCTGTAATGGTAAACGGTACGTTTTTTTCAGTGTGCACAGTTCTACTATGCGACACATACCATGGCGTATGTAGAAAGCAGTGTACGGTTTTAGGTACAGGTAAACCTGATGCCGCTACCATTGCGCTGGCTTCTGCCACAGTTTTTAGCATTGTATCTAAAAACAATGGAAAGTTAAGTTCGTCCTGCACCTGCATGTACACACGTGTAGAAAAAAGTATGTTTGGTTTAGTTTGTGAATTTTTATCGTTGCTAATTTCAGCAACACAAACACCAACACTGCCAGACCCAATGTCAAAAATTGCAACGGTGTTTGATTTTGAACCAAAACTAAATCCCATAATGGGTATAGTATAACATATTTTAAAATATAATTGTAA
>CAIQAW010000045.1 GCA_903869875.1 Candidatus Nomurabacteria bacterium
GAAAGACTTGTTTCAGAAAACTTAGTTAAAGGTAAACCAAAAACAACTACAGACTATGTGCCTGTAGTTCGGTACGCAGATCAGGAAACGGGTATAGTTTATGAACAAGACAGTAAACACACTGAAATGCGTTTAACAAATACAACTATACCTAACACATACGAAGCATTGTTTTCAAACGACGGTGTGCATATTATATTTAGATTCCTAGATACAGACCAACAAACAATACTAACGTACATTGCTTCACTAGCACCTAAAACAACTGCTCCAACTGATCTAACAGGTTATTTTACTTACCAAAACATAAAAAATATACAAATATCAACAGACGGAAATTCTTTTGTTTACACCAGACCAAAACCAGTTGGTGTGGACGTTGTTACTACTTTGTTTAATAACAAAAAAGACACTGTTTTGTTTTCAAGCCCAATTTCAGAATGGGTGGTAGACAGTATAAACAAATCAACAATACTAACAACTAAACCAACTGGTTTGTTCGACGGGTATTCGTATACTATAGAAAACACAACACTAGCTTATTCAAAAACACTTTCAGGTCGTGGTTTAACACAAAAAACTACAAACGACGGTTTGTATAAAATATACAGCACAACCAACACTGGTACACCAAATATTTTTATATTAAATACAAAAAACAACAATATATACGACACTGGTATAAAAACACTTTCAGAAAAATGTGTTTATAGTTTAAACATGTACTACTGCGCTGTACCTGCAAACATACAAACTAGCACATACCCAGACACATGGTACCAGGGTACAACTACATTTAACGACGACCTGTGGGCTATAGAACCAGCAACACAGAAACTTACGTATATAGAACACTTGAAAACAAATACTGACGGAATAGACGCAACAAACCTACAAATTGATAGTACTGGAAAAAGAATATATTTTACAGACAAAAAAACAAGCCTTCTTTGGGCTTATGACTTGTAGTTTATTTTGTAGGGTGTATAACTATATGCCTTTCGCGGCCTATACCAACTGATTCACTAATAAAACCTGGGGTATTAGAAATATACCCATGTACCATTTTACGGACAAATGCGTTTTGTGGTGGTAGTTCTACTGGTTTTTTATAATAAGCAGCTTCCTGTGTATACATATACACTTCTTCTTTTATTTTTTCTATTTCAGAAATAACATTGTTATGTATATCTATACATACAGTGTCGTCGTTTATAAGTTGCTGGAATAGTGTTTGTAAACTATTAATATATTCTGTGTGTGGGGTAGGGGTAATGTTTACAGATAAAATAGTTAGCCCCACTGTAGAGTCGACAATTTCATTTATTGTGTATGTTCCAGGATACACATAATCTAGAATTGTTTTTAGTGTTTTATGTGCATCTTGTTTCATTATATTGTTGGTTTAAAATGTTTTTTAATGTACCATTCTTGGCCTATTGTAAACAAACTACTGGTTAGTAGGTATAGACCTAACGCAACACCCCCTGCATATGCTGCAAAACCAACCACAACAGGTAACACATATTTCATTTGTGTAGTCATTGAATCTGCAAGGTCGTTTTGGAAAGACTTTTTAGTGTTATCTTTTTTAACAGTTTTAGGCAGAAGGAAAGATGTTTGTATATATTGTACAATTGCCACAATAATAGCCAGTACTATACTTTTGGCACCAAGAGAAAGAAAACCTAAAAAATACAAACTAACAGTAGAGGGTACATGTATAAAGGAATATAAACCAACACCAGTAAAAGTTAGTTGTTGTTTGAATACTTGGAACAGCGCTATTAATATGGGTAGTTGTATAACCGCTATTAAACAACCAGAAAAAGGGTTTACACCAGCCTGTTTATATAGGGCAAAAGTTGCTTGGGCCTGTTCTGTTTTATCAGGTATGTTTTCTTTTATTTTTTCAAGCTGTGGTGCAAGGTCGCGAAGTGCTATTTGGCTTTTTGAAGCCTTTTTAGAAAGGGGGGACAGTATTAACTTAACAACAAGGGTAAGAATAATAACAGCCAGACCCACGTCGCCCCAAGGAACGATGCCAACTATAAATGCTAATGCATTATATAGAGGTTCTACTAATACGTTGTACCAAAATGTATGTAACATACACATATAGTAGACTATTTTTGTGTTTTTTACAATTAAATACGTTATTTACAACAGGTTTTATTTGTTTTTTCAGGCACTTCGTCTACCTGGGGTGTGTTCCATGGGTGGCACTTTAAAATACGTCTTAAACCTAAATAACTGCCTTTTAAGACACCAAAACGGTTAATAGATAGTTTGGTATATTCAGAACAAGATGGGTAGAAAATACACCCAAAACCAGTCTGAAAAGGCCTTTTTTGATATAAAGATATTAAATATATTACGAATTTCTTCATTATTATAATTATAACAAAGTATTACTTAATTCTGCCTTCCAAACAGATGGGTCTGTATTACGAATATCTTTTTTAAGTATTATAAAATATAGGTTTTTTTGTCTTTTAGGGTCTAGAGTGCCATAAACAAGTCTTTTTATTTCATTGCGGTCTACTGCGTGTTTTATGGTTTTTTTGGCTATAATAACAGCAAATCTGCCCTCTGGGCCAGTATGTATTGCTTTTTTAATAAGAAAATGTGGTGTGTGGGTAGAAGAGGCTTTTTTATAGTATTCATTAAAAAACAATTCTGGAATTCGTTGTTTTTTAGAAATCATAGACAGTATAAGGGTATTATACTGATAATTTAGCACGTCCTTTTTGGCGACGCTTAGCTAGCACTTTTGTACCTGTTTTTGTGCGTGATCGTACTAAAAAACCATGAGTTACGGCTCTTTTTTTCTTTTTAGGTTGGTATGTTTGTGACATGGCGACAGTATAGCATATAATTTAATTTTATCAACCCTTATATAAGTAGCGCTTTTTCTATAATAAAAATACCAATACTTACTAACATTATCCACACTATATACACATATTTAATTTTTTTACATACATATAAAAACAAGTATAATAATATGCATGCATGAATACAAACAGCTATGGGACAGGTGTTTACTAGTCCTGGAAGGGGAAATACCTAAGGCTACTTTTAGTACTTGGTTTAAAAACACAATGCTTGTAAACAAAGAAAATGGTGTTGCTACAGTAGTAGTACCTAGCGACTTTGTTAAAGAATGGCTTTCTACTAAATTTCATAAAGTAATATTAAAAAACCTTATATTACAAAACGAAGATATTAAAAACGTTGAATATACAATAGGTAAAGTTCCTAATATAGAAACTAATCTAGAAAAAGAAGTGGTTTCCCAGACACCAGTACTACCACTAGCTGATCTATATGTTAATAAAGAAGACAACTTAAACCCACGATATACATTTGATTCTTTTGTTGTTGGGTCTTTTAATGAACTGGCGTATGCAGGTGCGCAGGCTATTATAAATTCGCCTGGTATGGCATATAACCCGTTTTTTATATACGGATCAAGTGGTCTAGGTAAAACACATATAATACAAGGTATAGGTAACACAGTAAAAAAACATTACCCGGAAAAACATGTGTACTATATGACATTAGAAAAATTCTCTTTAGAATTTACTACAGCTGTGCAATTAAATAAAATAAATTTATTTAAAGAAAAGTTTCGTAAATACGATGTTTTTATAATAGACGACATTCAGTTTATAACATCAAAAACTAAGACTCAAGAAGAGTTGTTTCATGTATTTAACGCACTATACGACAGTAATAAACAGATTATATTTTCTTCTGATAAACACCCTAACTTTATTACAGGTCTAGAAGACCGTTTAAAATCAAGGTTTTCTCAGGGTATGATAGTAGAAGTACTAGAACCAGACTTTGAATCACGCCTGGCCATACTTAAAAACAAACTTGTTCAACAACATATTTTATTAGAACCTGAAATAGTAGAATACATAGCCCGTACAGTAGAAGGAAATATACGTGAAATAGAAGGTAATGCTAATGCGGTTATGATGCAGTCAGTTGTTAAAAAAAGACCCCTATCTATAGCAGAAGTAAAACAACTTCTAAAAAACACAGTAAAACCTAAGAAACAGATATCATTAGAAGAGATAATAAAATCAATTGCAGATTTTTACAACATAAAACCAGAATTACTTTACGACAAAACTCGTAGAAAAGAAATAGTACACGCCAGACAGATGGCAATGTATGTACTACGTGAAGAATTCAACATATCTTTTCCACTTATTGGTCAGAAACTCGGTGGAAAAGACCATACAACTGTCATACATTCGTGTGAAAAAATAAAGCAAGACTTACTAAAAAACCCAAGCATAGTTGATGAATTAGATAAAATCAAA
>CAIQAW010000046.1 GCA_903869875.1 Candidatus Nomurabacteria bacterium
AGGCCTTTTAAAATTGTAAAGAAAATTACAAAAAATTATAAGAATTATATTAAGATTAAACCATGTTTACCTACATAAAAGACACAAAAAACGAACTTAAAAACGTTGTTTGGCCAACTAAAAAACAAGTAATAACTGTAACTGTACTAGTTATTGTATTGTCAGTTGTTATTGCATATTTCCTGGGTGCATTAGACTATGTTTTTGCACAAGCACTAGCATTTATTCTTAATAAATAATTTAAAATTAATTTATGGCTAAACAAGACACACAAGGCGCACGTAAATGGTATGCAATACACACATATTCTGGTTACGAAAACGCAGTGCTTCGAAACTTAAAACAGCGTATAGAATCGTTAGGTGTTAGCGACAAGATTTTTGATGTTGTTGTTCCAACTGAAAAGAAAATAAAAATCAAACATGGTAAACGTGTAGAAGTCGAAGAAAAAATATACCCAGGTTATATTCTAGTAGACATGATAGTAGACGACGATTCATGGTTCGTTGTTCGTAACACACCTCGTGTTACAGGTTTCGTTGGTTCAGGTGTAAACCCAGTACCACTTACTGAATCTGAATTAGCGTTTCTATTCCGTGGTAATGACGAAAGTACTCCACGCCACATGATGGACCTAACAGTAGGGGAACTAATTATAATTACCGAAGGTCCATTTAAGGATCTAGAAGGTAAAGTAGAAGACATAGACCGCGAACGCGGCAAGGTAAAAGTACTAGTTTCTATGTTCGGACGCGAAACACCAGTTGAACTAGACTTCCTACAGATGAGAAAACTTTAGTAGGTTACAGGTGATAGGTTGTAGGTTACATTTAGATAAACTCAAAGGCATTTGCAAATTTTCAAGATTTTGGTATAGTACACATTGTTACGCACAGCTTCAATTTATTAATCAGGTTTTGTTACCAGGTCTATAACCTATAACCTAACCCCTAAAACCTAACTACTATGGCTAGTAAGAAAATACTTAAAAAAGTAAAACTTCAAATACCTGCAGCAAAAGCTACCCCAGCTCCACCACTTGGGCCTGCGCTTGGACAAGCAGGTGTTAACATTCAAGACTTCTGTCAAAAATTTAACGCCCTAACTCAGTCTATGGCAGGTAACATAGTTGGTGTTAAACTAGAAGTTTACGAAGACCGTTCATACGATTTCCGTGTAACAACTCCACCAGCTCATGGACTAATACTTAAGGCGGCTGGCCTTGAAAAAGGTTCAGGCAAACCAAACACACAAAAAGTTGGTAAAATAACAAAGGCTCAAGTTCGCGAAATAGCTGAACTAAAAATGGCCGACCTTAATGCTAAGGACATCGAAGGTGCAATGAAAATTATCGAAGGTTCTGCACGATCTGCAGGTATCACAGTAGTTTAATACACTTTAAAAAACAAACCCTGTAAAAAGGGTTTGTTTTTTTGTAATAAAAAAGCACCCTATGTTGAGGTAGGGGGCTTGGGTGTGGGTGGGTTAGATTCTAACCCATGTTTGAAATTCCATGGGGTACTGGTTGTCAGCATCGTGTGCAACATTATAACAAAGTGTATTTTTGAACTTAGTTTCGTCGATGGGTGGAAAAAAAGTATCACCTTCGACAGTTGCTATAATGCGTGTAATAAACATTGCGTCAACTAAATCTGTTTCCAAAGCTTGCTTGTAAATTTCTGCCCCGCCTATAATAAATGCGTGCGATGTAAGTTTACGTGCTTCGGAAATGGCTTCAGTTAAACTACTAACATAGATTACGCCTGGAATTTTATCAATGTCTTTGTTTCTGGTTATTACAATGCTGTGCCGGCCTGGAAGAGGTTTAAACTTTTTAGGTAATGAATCGAATGTTTTACGACCCATTATTACCGCAGGTATTGTAAGTTTGTCAGAATATGAAGTTTTCTCCTTAAAATACTCCATGTCACGCCGTTGTTTCCATGGTATTTTGTTAGCAATTCCGATAACTCCGTTATCTGAAACTGCTGCTATTATCGATAGTTGCATGTGTATTGAATTTTCTTTAAGTGTACATTTTTATAGCATAGATGCAAGGGGAATATAATTTGTTAAAAGTCGTTGTACGGGCCTGCCGGGTAGTAGACTTGCCTCACTACCCGGCCTGCCCCGTAGTAAAAATCCCTAAAATTATATTAACCACAAAATACGTTTGGTAAATTTTTCACTACGGGGTATACTGCCCCTATATGATACGCGACATAATAACCAGTGCTGTACAGGGCGCCCTAGTAGGGGTGGGTGTTTCTGATGCTGTTGTACAACTTGAATTTCCGGCCGACAGTGCCCACGGCGACTTTGCTACAAATGTGGCTATGGTATATGCAAAACAGTTGGGTAAAAACCCAAAAGTTTTTGCCGAAGAATTGGTGGAATCTTTGAAGGACTTTTCTAGTTTGGTGAATAAGATCGAAGTTGCTGGACCTGGTTTTATAAACTTTTATGTTGCCGACGAATATTTTGTTAAGAATTTGTCTGAAATTTCTGAAAACAAAAACTACGGTAACAGTAGTATGTATAAAGGTAAAAAAATACTTGTTGAACATTCTAGTATAAATTTATTTAAACCTTTCCATATTGGCCATGTTATGAATAATGCTATTGGTGAATCTATAAGTCGTATTGCCAAAATTAGTGGGGCAGATGTAACTGTTATTTCGTACCCGTCAGACGTTTCACTTGGTATTGCCAAGGCAGTGTACATAATACTAGAAGATGGAATAGAAAAATTGCAGTCATGTGCAACCGATACTGAAAAACTCGACTATATAGGTACATGCTATGTACGTGGTACTAAGGCATTTGAAGACAGTACAGAAACACAAACCAGAATAAAAGAAATCGCTAAAAATTTATACGAAAAAACACCTTCACCTGAACTAGATGCATACGAAATAGGTAAAGAAATAAACCTTACATATTTTAAAAATGTGGCTACACGCCTTGGTTCGCATTTTGATGCATATATTTATGAAAGTGAAGCCGGTCTGGTTGGTAGAAAAATAGTTATGGACAATATTGGTACAGTATTTACCTTTGGTGAAGCCCGCCCGGATGACCCTGTCGGACGGGGTGCCGTGGTATATGAAGGCGAAAAAGAAGGTTTACATACACGTGTATTTATAAACAGTGAAGGCTACCCAACATACGAAGCAAAAGACTTGGGTCTACTGTCACTAAAATTTGAACGCTACACACCAGATGTGTCTATATTCATAACTGACCACGAGCAAACTGCGTATTTTAATGTGGTTAAAAACGCTGCGGGTAAAATAAATAAAGAATGGGAAGAAAAAACTGTACACCGCACCCATGGCCGTATGACGTTCAAAGGTCAAAAAATGTCTTCACGTTTAGGTGGGGTACCCATTGCGTCTGTATTAGTGGACACAATTGTCGAAGAAGTTAAAGAAAAAAACAATACACTTGATATAGAAACTGCAGATGCTATTGCTATAGGTGCATTAAAGTTTAGTATATTACGCGCACGTGCAGGTAGTAATGTAGACTTTGATCCAGAAACATCACTATCGTTCGAAGGGGACAGTGGTCCGTACCTGCAGTACACAACTGTACGCGCTAAATCTATATTAGAAAAAGCTAAACAACAAAATATAGTTTGTTTATTAAACGAACAAGCAAATGCAAATGAACTTGAAAAACATTTGGCGCGTTTTCCATTTATAGTTGAAAAAAGTATATCTGAATGGGCACCACACTACATAACAGGGTATAGTGTAGAACTGGCACATTTGTTTAACGCTTGGTATGCAAATACTAAAATACTAGGGGACAATGCACAACAAACGCAACACAATGTTTTTGTTACAGGCACAGTGGTTAAAGTCTTAGAAAAAAGTATAAACCTGCTTGGTATATCAATACCCGAGAAAATGTGATTTTTGGTGTTTTTTTATACATAATATGTTATAATCTATAGATATTATTAACATGTTTATAAACTACCATATGAAGAAATTTATTTTAACAGCAGTGTCAGTATTTGTTTTGTGTTTTAGTTCAACACATGCATTTGCTGCATATAATGCGTCCGACGTACTTGGTCAACGTACAGCTGGCGACGCGGCTGCGTTTACAACTAATGCTGCAAATAATGGAGGTACTGTAAGTGCTCGAGGTTTTTCTACTGAAGTTCGTTCAGTTAAGTTAGACACAGTCCACCACCGTCTTTTTGTTGCTGATAGAGGAAATAACCGTGTACTTGTATTTAACCTAGATTCAAGCAATGAACTTATAGACCACGACGCAGACAATGTGTTTGGCCAAGTCGGTCTGACTTCAAATGCCAGTTCATGTACAACTTCAACTGGTATGGGTGGTCCGTCAGGAATAGAGTATGACACAACTAATAATCGTTTGTTTGTAGGTATGACGAATGCCGCCGGTACATTTAGTCGTATAGTTGTATATGATCTTTCCGCTGGTATAACAGACGGTATGGCTGGTGTAAATGTTTTAGGACAAACAAATTTAACTACTTGTAGTATCCGTACTAACACTGCCAATAGTGTTTACTTTCCGTTTGATATGAAATACGATAGTATCACAGGGCTACTATATGTAGCAGATCTTACTCGTAATCGCGTTCTTGTTTTTGATGCTCGTCCTGCTGGTTCTAGTGCAGAAACAATATGCGGAGTAACAACTACTGGTATTGTTGATAACATGAACGCATCTTGCGTTATAGGTCAGCCAAACTTTACCACTATCACCTCGGGAAATACTGATGCAAAAATGAACGGAACACTCGGGCTAGCTATTGACTCAACTAATCATCGCTTGTTCGTATCTGAATATGCAGCGAACAGAATAAAGGTTTTCGATATATCTTCATTTGTTGACGGAAGTGGTTCAAACAGTATGAGTGCTTCATATGTGCTAGGGCAGACAGATTTTGTAACGGCAACTTCCGGAACTACTCAATCTAAGTTAAGTTGGCCTGGAGGGTTGTCTTTTGATTCAAGTACAGGGTATCTTTATGTGTCAGATGAAGTAAACCATAGAGTAGTGGTTTACAATGTTTCTGGAACATTATCAAACGGTATGGCTGCTACTTATGTTTTTGGCGCAGATGATTTTACAACTATAAATTCTGGAGCCACTGCTTCTACCATGGGTGCTGTTTTTGGAAATGTAATTAACCCAACAACAAAAAACTTATATGTTGCAGATGTAACAAATAACCGTGTGTTAATTTTTAAACCAACAGTAACATTGACAGATAGTACATTTACAAATGCACTGCAACATAATTCATACACAGCAGCATTTCCAGTTTCAGGAGAACAACAAACAGTTAGTTTGTCTTTGACCGGCGGTAGTCTACCAACAGGTTTATCTTTGTCGGGTAGTAGTTTAACTGGTATACCAACAATTCCAGGTACATATGCATTTACTGCAAAAGCCACAGATTCAGGTATACATGGTATTTTTGAAACACTGGCTTATAGTTTTAGTATACTAGTAAACCCAAGAGGTTCTGGAATGGTACCAACTATATATCCAAGGGGTGTAGCAGGTATGCCAGCTTCGTTTAGTGTTGTCGGTACAACAGGACACAGTGCAAAAATACAATGGTCTGATGTAACAGATGTTACCGGTATGAGTTTTTCTACTAATGCAGATTTTACAGGTGGTAGTATAGAAAATTTTGCTAAAAATTCTACAGTACCAATGCCTGGCACATCAAACACAGGTTTGCTATACGGACGAGTGTATTCGCCAACAGGTAACTATACACAGTATGGCCCTGTAACTGTAAACTTTTCTAAGGCAGTTAAAAAACAGGTTTGTAGTACAGTTTCAAAGAAAAACAGCAAAGGTAAAATGGTAAAAGTAAAAGTTTGTAAATAAAACAGTAATTATAGACAAAAAACACCAGCTATGGTGTTTTTTGTATTTATGTTGTATAGTTATGTAAACCAACCAATCTTTACAATATCATGAAAAACATCTCTAAATTACTAAAACTAGTATTTGTATTAGTTTTAACATCCATCGGGTCTTTAGTAAAAGCCCAAACAGTTGACTTCCAAATGACAGGTTACTCGGCCACTGCGTCCGGTGTAACATTTAAAATTCAAATTAAGGCCAGTACAACTGGGGTAGTTATGCCAAACATTACTATACCTATTGCTTTTACAAGTAATGCTATTACAAACTTTGGGTCAAAAACATTTGCTTCGAACTACATTACCTATGGTGGTACCGAATCGTATGCTTTTCCAACTTTAAACCTGAATATAGTTGCACCTAGTTCGCCAGTAACTATTAGTACAAGTTGGGAAGATTTTGTTACTGTAACAATGGGCGACACTGGTACAACTGCTACTGCAAACGACATAAGTTTCGGTTCAATAACCGGGGTAACTGTTTCAAGTACTAATGGCTTTACAGGTACTTTTTTACCTGTAAAATTTATTTCCTTCACGGCTAATGCTGTAGGCAAAGACATTGTATTAAACTGGGCAACTGCCACAGAAAAAAACAATGATGTTTTCGAAGTAGAACGAAGTTTAGATGGAATAAACTTTACACCTATTGGCACCCAAAAAGGTGCTAATAACAGCAATAACATACGGAAATATTCCTACGTTGATGCTAGTAAGGTTACTACTAATGTTGTCTACTACCGAGTAAAACAGGTAGACTATAACAAAAACAACAGTTATAGTAATGTAGCAGTTGTGAAGATGTATAACAGTAAAAGTGTTATTGCTGTTTTTCCAAACCCTGCAAACAATACAGTAAACGTTGTTTTCACTAGTTATGAGAAAAGTCTTACCTCCATAACATTGTCTGACAATGTTGGTTCTGTTATAAAAAGTTTTGATGTTTACCCCGTAAAAGGGGAAAACAAATATGAAGTAGATGTTTCAGAAATACCGAAAGGTATTTATGTAATAAATTTAGTTGTTGCTGGTAACCGGCACGCAATTAGGTTTGTGAAAAATTAAAGGTTTTTTATGTCATTATATGTTAATAACTACC
>CAIQAW010000047.1 GCA_903869875.1 Candidatus Nomurabacteria bacterium
AAGAAATAAACAAAGTAAAAACAAAAGAAACAACTGTAGACAAAGAAATAGATAAACGAGACGGACTACTGTCACAACGTAGAAAAAAAACAAGTACAGTAAACTCAATATAAAAAAAATATGAATTACGAGGACATATACATGACTAAATTAGAGCAAGCCCCAAATGAACTGGTGTTGGCTATTAATAATGTCCAGCCGGAACAAAAAGTCATGTCTATAGCGGGTATTGCTGGGCTTACACCAGAAGAAACTGAAGTATTATCTCATATAATAGACATGTATATATATGGTGCATTACAAGTTTCAGAGTTACCACAGGAAATAATAAAACAAATACCTAAAACCCAGTCAGTTCTGTCACATATAATCGATGCAATAAATAACACTATTGCAATACCAGTACAAAAAGAAATGCAGAAACAAAATGAATTAGAAGAACCACTGGAACCAACACTATCAGCAGAAGAATTAAATCTAGAATCTGACAAACCTGAATTTTGGGTAAACGAACCAGATGAAGAAATATATACGGAAGAAGACATAGAAAACTTGCGCGCAGAGGGTATATATATAGACGACTTAGAGGAAATAAATGAACAAGATAACAGTGAACAAGCGACAGGTAACACAAGTAATACAAACACTGAGGGCACTATATCTAATGAAGAACATGAAACACTACAAAAAGCCGGCATAGTTATAGACGGGGCACCAATAACAGAAAAAACTGATAACAGTTTAGACTTTGTGAAAATGGGTTTTAGTCAACCAACTGCTACACTAAACACCAGTAGTAACCATGTAATACCTAACATAACCAAACCGGAACCGACTGTTTCAGGTAAAGCAATACCTAAGCCGCCTAAGAAAGACTTGTATTTAGAATCTATTTAGTTATAAAATTATAAATCAGGATCAAAAAGACACCAGAACAAAGTTCTGGTGTCTTTTGCTTTATGACTTTACACATTATAACTTTCTACTTGTAATTTATTATAGTATAATAAATTACATGCAATTCCAAGTTCCACAATTTATCGATGTCGAAGACAAAGTTGTCGGTCCTTTTACTTGGAAAGAATTCGTTTACCTAGCTGGAGGGGCAGGGGTTTGTATCTTAACTTTTAAAATAGTTTCTAGTTTTTTTCTTGCTATTATTATAGTGGCACCGTTTGTTACACTGTCTTTACTGTTAACGTTTTACAAAGTAAACGATAGGCCATTTATAAACATATTTCAGTCTATGTTGTCGTATTTTCTAAGTAAAAAACTATACATATGGAGTCAACCAAAACAAGACCCAAACAAAAAAGCTGTGCAAAGTAAACAACAAGAGCTAACAAAAATAGCAATGGTAGAAGAAGCTGAAAAAGTATTAACACCAGACAAACTTCGTGAACTAACATGGAGCCTAGATGTGTTAGATAAAAAATAAAAAAGAAGGTATAATATACGCATGGCATTAGACGCTCAACGAACTCAAGATTTTGTTCCAATACAAGAAATCCGAAATGGGGTTATTGAACTTACTTCTGGAGAAGTTCGTGCTATTGTACTTGCTAACCCTATAAACCTTTCCTTAAAAACAGAAGAAGAACAACAGGCTGTATTAGCCAACTTCATGTCTTTTTTGAATTCACTAGACTTTTCAACTCAAATATCCATACAGTCACGCAGACTTGATATTACAGAATACTTATTAAAACTAGAAAAAAGGTACGAAGCCCAAACTGAACCGCTACTAAAAATACAAACCAGACAGTACATTGAATTTATTCGCGAATTTACAGAAAATAACGAAATAATGACCAAAGACTTTTTCGTGGTAGTACCATACGAGGGTGGTGTATTAAAGAACGAAGCCAAAGGTATTTTTTCTTTCTTCAGTAATAAATCTAAAAAGGAAGTTTTACTGGATGAACAGAAGACTTTTGAAGAAAACCGCACACAATTAGAACAAAGGGTGTCTTTGGTTATTTCTGGACTTGCTTCATGTGGCGTAAAAGCTGAAATGTTAGACACAGACGCAGTTATAGAAGTTATATACAAGGTGTTTAACCCGGGCGACAGACACCGTGCACTGGCCATAGGTAACGAAAACGAATCATAACTATATGGGAATATTTGATACATTTTTAGGAAAAAAGAAACTAAACAACACTGACGCATCAATGTTGCCGGTACTTCCTAGTGAAATATTTGAAAAAGCCACACTTGAATTACGCGACAAACTTGCACCATCGGCTATTGAAATATCTCCTAGATCAATACACTTGGGCGACAAAATTGCTAGAAGCTACTTTATAGTTTCGTACCCGAGTTACCTTACAGACAACTGGTTTTCTCAGATTGTTAACCTTGACCGTGTGTTTGATGTTTCAATTTACATCCACCCGGTCGACAGTAAAGAACTGTTAAAAACATTTGAAAAAAAGGTTGCAGAAGTTCAAAGTCAGATCAGTGTACGTGAATCTAAAGGTATGGTTCGCGACCCAGCATTGGACGCTGCGTATAGAAACCTTGAACAACTTCGTGACTCATTAATACAAGCCCAGCAAAAAGTTTTCCAACTTGGTGTTTATATTACCATTTATGCTTCTGACGAAAACGACCTTTTCAAAGCTGAAAACCAAATTCGTGGAATACTTGAAACACAAATGATTATTATTAAACCGGCTTTGTTTCAACAAAAAGAAGGTTTTCTTTCGACAGCACCCCTAAATACAGACATATTGGAAATAAATACCAAAATGAATTCTGAGCCTATTGCTAGTATTTTTCCATTTGTGTCTTTCGACCTAACTTCAAAGAACGGTATAATGTATGGTATAAACCGCCACAATGCAAGTTTGGTTATATTTGATAGATTTTCTTTACCAAACTATAACTCTGTAACTATTGCTACTTCTGGTGCAGGTAAAAGTTTTGTTACAAAACTAGAAATACTACGTAGTTTAATGTTTGACACCGATGTTATAGTTATCGACCCTGAACACGAATACGAATATCTAGCAGACGCAGTAGGGGGTAGATTCTTTAATATATCTTTGTCTTCAGAACACCATATTAACCCTTTCGACTTACCACCAGTACGTGAAGACGAAAACCCTTCTGACGTATTACGTTCAAACACAATTGCATTAGTTGGCTTATTCCGTCTTATGTTGGGCGGACTTACCCCAGAAGAAGATTCTATTGTAGACCGTGCTGTTACAGAAACATATGCATTAAAAGACATTACACCTGGCTCAGATTTCTCTACAGCATTACCACCACTACTTACAGACTTCGAAATGGTTCTAGCAGGTATGGAAGGCAGTGACTCTGTTCTACAGCGATTACGCAAATACACTCGTGGAACTTGGTCTACATTTATAAACCAGCCCACTAATGTAGACATAAACAAAAAACTGGTTGTCTTTTCAATACGCGACATGGAAGAAGAATTGAAACCAATTGCCATGTACATAGTTACAAATTTTATCTGGACATCTATACGCCACACATTAAAAAAACGTTTACTAGTGGTGGACGAAGCCTGGGTTATGATGAAGTCAGTAGACACAGCCTCGTTCCTTTATGGTATAGCAAAACGCGGACGTAAATATTTCCTGGGTTTGTCTGTTATATCTCAGAATATAGACGACTTTATGAAAAACGACTACGGTACAGCTATAGTTACCAACTCGTCCATGCAACTATTGTTAAAACAAAGTCCTTCGTCTATAGACGTACTGCAGAAAACATTCCATCTGACCGACCAAGAAAAAATGATACTGTTAGAATCACAAACGGGGCAGGGCATATTCTTTGCTGGACAAAAACACGTTGCAATAGAAGTACGAGCCTCATATACTGAGCAACAAATTATAACTTCTGACCCACAACAACTACTGGCTATTAAAAAAGCCAAGCAGGAACTAATGGAACACGAAGGTCAGGTTAGGGTTGCTGCCGCAACAGAATACAAACAAGCTGAAACAGCAGCCGTGCAAAAAGCCTTTATAGAAGAAGAAAACACTGTGCCAATACCGAAACCCCCTACAAAAGAATCTCCAATGTCATTAGACGACGAAATACGTGCCCTAGAAAACGAATTTCAGAAACTCTAGGTAGGTTTAAGGTTATGGGTTACAGGTTATAGGAAACTACTCTACAACCTGTAACCTAGCACCTATAACCTTTGTGATGTATAATACCCCTATGCAACCACAAGACGACCAACAAACAACTAACACACAAAATAAAGACCACATAACCGTAGCTGGACTTGAATTTGAAGGTAGTACTGTAAGTGCCTTAGAAAGTGCATTTGCCACAGAACTGCAGTCTATACCACAAGTGTCACCTAAAACGAACACCGCCCAAACAAACACTGATTTTAAAGAAAAGGTGGCTCAAATTAAACATAAACAAGAAGACTGGACCAAAGAAGAAATGGTTTTAAAAGACGACATAGAGTCTAAAATACAACAACTAAAAATGTTAAAAAAGGCTATTGAGGACGAAATATCAAACCTAAAAACACTAGAGCAAAAGAAGGCGACACTAGATAATGAAATAAAAAAAATAGAAGACCTAGAAAACGCACAAAAAAATGTTGAAGAGGAAATAAACAACCTTATTAGTTCTCAATAGTAAATAGTGTATAATATAGTCATGAAGAAAAGTCTATTTATTGTATGTATATTAATTTCTCTTGCTTTTAGTAGTGTTGTAAATGCACAAGTTACAGCTGTTTCATTAAATGTAACCCCGGAAAATGCACAAACAGGCGACATAGTTACAGTTAGTGCAACTAGTTACAGTGAAGACCTAACTAGGTCTGTATTTACATGGACAGCAAACGGAAAAATCGTTAAAAAAGGCTCTGGGGTAACTTCTGTTTCATTTAGAAAAATACCTTCATTACCACTTGTAACTATTGGTGTTGTAATAGACCTTGCTAGCGGCCAAACAATACAACAGTCAGTAGACATAACAAACCAAAACTTAGATCTATTATGGGAAGCAGTGGACGCATATACACCACCGTTTTATAAAGGCAAAGCAATGCCTGTTACAGAAGGTGCTGTTAGATTTAGCCCAATAATGTCTAGGGGTGGTGTTTTTGGTAGTAATGGAAATAAAAACAACATTTATACATGGTCTAGAAGTAACGATGTTGTAGGCACCGCATCTGGCACCGGCAAAGATTCTTTTCCTATAATAATGGACTATATGCTGAATAAGGAACAAATAGGTGTTAGAGTTGAAGGAATTGGTTCGAATTCAATACAAGAAACTAAAATAGATCTTGTTCCACAAAATATACAAGTTCTGTTTTACCCAAATAATAACGGTTTTATAAATTGGAACAAATCTATTACAGACGGATACATACTGGCTAAAAGTACTAAAATAATGGCCACACCATACTATATAACACCCAAAACACTAAAAAATGTTAGTTTTAATTGGAATAAAAATACAGATACTGTATATGGTGGACAAAACATAGATTTGACACCAACAGACGAAGGAACAACATTGTTTAATGTTTCTATTGAAAATAAATCAAATCCTACATTATGAAAAGTTGAGATAACATTTTTCCATGCTTCATCATCAAGGCTGTTAAACATAAATGAAAAACACTTGCCCAATTTAAGAACTCTAAAGCATTCTTTTATAACTAAATTCATA
>CAIQAW010000048.1 GCA_903869875.1 Candidatus Nomurabacteria bacterium
GTGTCGCGCAGTTGTTGATTTTGCAAAATTATGTCGGGTACTGTCAAAATTTACCCGACCCAAGCGCGACCCGAACGAAATGTACATAAAAAATCAAACTCGATTTATTTATTAAACTTGCCTAAGTTACTTTTTTGTGTTAGTCTTGTTGAATGGAAATTCGAAACATAGCAATCATTGCGCACGTTGACCACGGGAAAACAACATTAACAGACGCATTAATGAAACAACAAGGCATGGTTGCTGAAGGTGTTTCAATGGACTCTAATGATCTGGAAAAAGAACGTGGTATAACCATCTATTCTAAGAACACTTCTGTTATATACAAAGACACAAAAATCAACATTGTAGACACACCAGGCCACGCGGACTTTGGTTCTGAAGTTGAACGTGTTTTGCGTTCTATCGATTCTGTTTTACTACTTGTAGACGCCCAGGAAGGCCCTATGCCACAGACACGCTTCGTTCTGAAGAAGTCTTTGGAACTTGGTTTAAAGCCTATTGTTGTTATAAACAAAATAGACAAACCAGCGTCTGACTGCGACCGTGTACACAACGACGTATTGGAACTTTTCCTTGAGCTGGGTGCAACTGAAGCGCAAATCGAATTTAAAACTATCTACGCTATCGGCCGTGAAGGTGTAGCTATGCGTAACCTTACAGACGAACGCAAAGACCTTACACCGTTGCTTGATCTAATATTAGAAGACGTACCTGTAGCAAGTCGCGACCACGACGGTCCTGGCACAGCACAGGTTTTTAACCTTGGTTACGACAACTTCCTTGGTCGTTTAGCTATCGTGCGTGTTTATTCAGGCAATATAAACGATTCAGACAAACTTTTTGTTAAAAAACCAGACGGTACTACACGTGTTGGTAAAATTACTAAAATGTTTACATTCGAAGGTATAGCTAGAAAAGAAGTAAAGGTACTTGGTACAGGCGACATCGGTATTATTGCCGGTATACCTGACGTTTTCATTGGCGAAACTATAACCTTAGACGAAACAGTGGCACCTATGCCAGCTATATCTATCGACGAACCTACTATTACACTTAACTTCCTTGTTAACGATTCACCATTTGCTGGACGTGAAGGTAAGTTTGTTACTGGCCGTCAAATACGTGAACGTTTGGAACGCGAACTTGAAATAAACGTTGGTTTGAAGGTAGACTTTGACCAAGAAGTGTACAAAGTTTCAGGACGTGGCGAACTGCACGTGGCTGTTCTATTAGAAAACATGCGTCGCGAAGGTTACGAACTGCAGGTTTCTCAACCACAAGTTATTATCAAACACGAAGGTAATCAAAAACTTGAACCTTTCGAAGAAGTTACCATCGACGTACCAACAGAATCTTCAGGATCAGTTATCGAAAAACTTACAAAACGCCGTGGACTTATAACAAACATGCGCGAAGAAAACGGCCTAACACGTATAGTATTAGAAATGCCTACACGTGGACTACTTGGTTTCCGTGGTATGTTTATGATCGACACCAAGGGTGAGGGAATTCTATCTTCACGTGTTATTGGTTTTAAGGACTATGCAGGTGAAATAAAGAAACGTGAAGTTGGTTCAATGACTTCAATGATGACAGGTATGGTGGTTGCATATGCACTAGCAAACATGCAGGAACGCGGCATACTATATGTAGAACACGGTGACGACATATATGAAGGCATGGTAGTAGGTAACGTTACTAAAGGCGACGAAATGGTGGTAAACCCAATCAAAGGTAAACAACTTACAAACTTCCGTGCATCAGGTACAGACGACGCAATAAGTCTAAAGCCAGCCTACAGAATGACAATAGAACGCGGTCTAGAAACAATGTCTGACGACGAATACCTAGAAATAACACCAAAAAGTGTACGTCTACGAAAACAATATTTGACCGAAACACTTCGTTCAAAAAACGGCAAGAAATAATACATTAGACCACACAGACACTTGACAAAAATTTGACTTATTTCCAGGATGTGATACGATACATGAGTATTAGAAAATCAATTTATTAACGTATTCAAAGAATAACTAAGATATGGCACAACTTACTTTCAAGCCGAAACAAGTTACTAAAAAAATATTATCAAGTCTTCAGGAACGTGCTTTTGATGTTGTGTCACACCGTTTCGGTCTAGGTGCAGACGCTACCCCGAAGACGCTTGAAGCTATCGGTCAAACATATGGCATAACACGTGAACGCGTTCGTCAGATCGAAAATGCAGCACTATCTACAATCCGTAAATCAGATGCATACAAAAACGAACAAAAGACTTTTGATGAACTTCGCGACGTAATGAAAAACCATGGTTCGTTAGTACATGAAAAAGATTTTCTAGAAGCTCTTGCTAAAGACAAAAACACTCAAAACCATTTACATTTCTACCTTGTATTAGGTGAATATTTTAAAAAACATAAAGAAGACGAAGCTTTCCACCACCGTTGGACAATAGACTCTGACCTTGCTAACAGTGTGCACGACTCTCTATCAGCACTTTACAAAAAACTTTCAGACGAAGAACTACTTTCTGAAACAGAAATAGTAGATACATTTATCGACGTAATGAAAGATATTGCAGACGAATACAAGACCCGTGAAATAGCTCGCCGTTGGTTGTCTATATCTAAGAAAATTAGTAAAAACCCTCTAGGCGAATGGGGTAAGGCAGACAGTACAAATGTTAAAACTCGCGGTATACGTGACTATGCATACCTAGTAATGCGCAAACATGGTTCACCAATGCACTTCCGTGAAGTTGCCAAGGCTATCGCTGACACATTCGGAAAGAAAACTCATGTTGCAACTTGCCACAACGAACTTATCAAAGACAAACGTTTTGTACTAGTTGGCCGTGGTGTATATGCACTAGGCGAATGGGGTTACACAGCAGGTGTAGTTCGTGAAGTTATAAAGGAAATCTTAAAGAAAAACGGCCCAATGACAAAGGAAGACATTGTGGACGCAGTTATGAAAGAACGTTACCTTAAAAAAAATACAATTCTAGTTAACCTAACAAACCCAAAGTACTTCAAGAAAAACAAAACAGGGCAGTACACACTAGCCTAAATATATAAAAATACCCCTACAAATAGGGGTATTTTTATATTTGACAATATATCAAATAGGGTATATAATATAAGTATAAATTAATATACATTATGGATAGTAGCACAATAACATTAAAAGAACTGTTAATTAGATTAAAAGATTTAACAGTTGGTGGTATGCAAAACTCTCGCGAGTATGAAGAAGTTACCTCAGAATATTATGATGTGCTTTTCTCAGAAGATACACCGGAATCAGAAAAACTCGAAGCCATTGAATTTATAAAAAATAACATGAGTTCATTCGGGGAAACAGCTGAAGCATTTATTCTGATCATTAAAGAAAATTTGTAAATTCGATTCTAAAAATTTCAAAAGCCATTCTAAATCAGGATGGCCTTTTTTTTATTACATCACATTTTAAAAATAACGAGGCAAGACCTAGTTTTACTTTTAAAAAATTTTACTTCAAGGTATAATACACACATGAACACAAAATCGTACAAGGGGTTTAGTAATGTTGTTATTATTTTAGTTGGTGTGTTTGTTGTTGCCATCTTGGTTGGCTTTTTCCGAGTAACCAGACCTTTTTCTGGTTTCAAATCCGGTAGCAACGAACCTTTTACATTAGGTACATTACTGCCAAACGGTGGTAGTAGTAACGGCATACTAACTGGGGCATCTGCAAACTGCGACATTGCGGTTACGTCACCCCTGGCTAATGCAAAAATTTCTAATGTTATAACCATAAACGGACTATACAGAAACTGTGGTTGGGACAGTACAAATTACAATAACCCAAGCAACAAGGCTACTGTAGGTACAGTTATGGTTATAGACGGCAAGGGCAACATGCTGACAAATACAATAACCATAACATCAAACACTCCAGACATTTTTATAACAAGTATTGGACTTATACGACCAAGCCAAACCAAGGAAGCAGTAATCGTTGTGCGTAATGCCGACGACCAACAACCAATATTGTTACAAATACCTGTTACCATTAGTCTGTAATATGTAGTACAATGTTTCTATGAACACAACGTCGCTTGTTTTACAAAATGCATTTATATTTATTTACAACACTGCGCATTTATGGGCACCAGTTGTTTTAGCTATTGTGGCATTTCGTGTGTGGTTGTGGTATGTACGTGAAGCTTTTTTCCAAACACTATCGTGGACAATGTTAGAATTCAAAGTACCACAAGAAATACACAAGTCGCCTATGGCTATGGAAATGTTTTTAACTAACGCACTGTACCAGGGTGGTGGCGCAGGCAACTGGATGAAGCAGTACTGGGCTGGCGAACAACCCATATGGTCTTCGTTGGAAATAGTTTCTATTGAAGGGCATATACATTTTTTTGCACGCATACCAACAAAGTTTAAAGAAATGGTAGAGTCGCAAATGTATGCGCAGTACCCACAAGTGGAAATATTTGAAGTATCTGACTATGCCAAAGCCGTGCCAGACTTTACACCAGACGGCACTATAGACGTGTTCGGTGGCACACTAGCTTTCGACCCAAAAGCAGACGGTAAAAAAGACCCTTGGCCTATTAAAACATATATAGACTACGGCCTGGACAAAGCTGTGGGTACATTAGAAGAAGAACAAAAAATAGACCCGTTGATTCCTATGATAGAGTGGATGGGTTCATTAGGTAACGGCGAACAAGCATGGTTCCAAGTTATAATAAAACCGGCAGAACTTAAGCGTTTTGAAGTTGAGGTTGCCGACAAAAAAGACCCAACTAAAAAAACAAAAGAAATGGTAAAGTGGACAAAACTTGCCGAAGAAGAAATAAAAGCATTTAAAGCAAAGTTTGTCGACAAAGACGGCAAACCAATAGTTATGTCTGAACAAGACCGCCGTATACTAGCTTCGTTAGAACGCAACGCAACCAAGTTTGCGTTCGATACAGGCATAGTTTATATATACATTGCTAACAAAGAAAACTTAAACAAAAACCAGTCAGGTAACTTTGGTAACGTTATACGCCAATACAATTCGTTAGAACTAAACAACTTCAAGGCAGTTGGCATGACAGGTGGCAAAGACTTTGTCTGGGAAGACCTGCAAGGTAAAGTTCCACTAAAAGGCAAGAAGAACTTGCTACGGTTGGCCAAGTCACGCGACTACTTCTACCCACATTTTGATTTCAAGGAATTTAAACATTATGTAACAAACATTCCTGCAAAACTTACACCGATGATACTAACAACAGAAGAAATAGCTACAATTTACCATCTACCTGGTAAAGTATCTGAAACACCTACATTCAAGCGTATTGAGTCTAAGAAAGCTGAAGCCCCTGGAAACTTACCGTTTTAATGCTACAATACAGGTAATGGAACCAATTCCCGAACCAGTTAAATACAAAAAGCCAAGGAAAACATTTATTTTCTTGGTTTTTTGTATTTTTATATTAGGTGTGGTTTGGTATGCGCTACAAGCACCAAAAGGTTTTACCGGTCCTGTAGTTATAACAGTTAGCACACGCGAACCACTGTCTACCATAAGTCAGCATTTACAGGAAATGCACGTTATAAATTCTGCACGCTTGTTTGAAATATTTGTTATAGCTAGTGGTGGTGAAAAACGTATAACTGTCGGCGACTATTTTTTTGATAAACCTCTACCACTACTGTCAGTAGTGAACCAGTTTATTAGCAACGACTTTGGTGCAGATAGAATTAAAATAACAATACCAGAAGGCTTTACCAGGGCAGATATAGCAAAACTTTGCGAACAAAAACTTCCGCACTGTAGTGCGCAACAATTGTTAGAAAAAACAAAAAACATGGAAGGTTACTTATTTCCAGACACATACCTTGTGTTTCCGTCACGGAACGAAGACGACTTGATACAAAAAATGCAGACAAACTTTGCAAAGAAAACTGATGCGTTGTTTACCGGTATGTCTAAAACTAAAATAGACAGCGTTGTAACAATGGCGTCTATTATAGAACGCGAAGCCGTTGGCACAGCCGACAGTTCTATAATATCTGGCGTACTATATAACAGACTGAACCGTAACATGCCACTACAAGTCGACGCACCTTTTTACTTTTTACTAGGCAAATCAAGTAGTGAACTTACTTTGAAAGACTTAAAAATAGATTCGCCATATAACACATATATAAACCGTGGTTTACCACCAACACCTATATCAAACCCAGGTATAAGTTCTATAAACGCAGCATTGAACCCACAAAAAACTGACTACCTATACTACCTACACGACTCTAGTGGTGTTGCGCACTATGCAACTACATACTCAGAACACTTGAAAAATAAGAAAAAATATATACAATAGATGGAATGAATCCCGTTAGAGATTGCATTTGTTTTACTTTAACCATAAATGGTAAGGTAAACATACAGTGATTTTACTACCTAAGGTACAAAGACCTACGGAAGCACATAAAGGGTATATTATTAGTAAAAAATATTTAATTTAGATAAAAGCAATATTCATACACCATGTTTAATGCTTCCTATCTCTAACGGGATGAAAAAACATAATTTAGCATTTATAGACGTAGAAACTACAGGTTTTAACCCTGATACACAGGAAATAATACAACTAGGTTGTGTTATAGCTGAACAAGTTTGGGAAAACGGTGTCTTAACTCTAAAACACGTGGACGAATTTGAATACAAAATTCGCCCTGAACATATAGAAACAGCCGACGCCCAGGCGCTACGTGTAAACGGTTACGATGCCGGCGAATGGATATTTGCATACGGCCTACCTGAAGCCATGAAAATGTTTGATGCCAAGGTTAAAGACTGCATATTTGTAGCACACAACGCATGTTTTGATTTTTCTTTTATAGACAAAGCTTACCGTACAGTTGGCATAGAAAGTTCTATGCATTTCCACAAACTAGACACTATATCAATGGCGTTTACACGTTTCTATAACGACGAAACTGTAGAAAAATATTCGCTACGCAACCTATGCGAAAGGTTTAATATTAAAAATAGCAATGCACACACTGCACTAGCAGACGCACGTGCACTGATGGAACTATACCCACACCTTATTAATGCTAAGTAAAATATTTAAAAAAATAAATATTAAAAGAACATTCCAACATTCTCAAGAAAGTGAGAATGTTATTGTGCGTGGTAAAAAAGTTTTTGTTGGTATGTCTGGGGGTGTAGACAGTTCTGTTTCCGCGGCACTACTGATAGATGCTGGTTACGACGTAACTGGTGTGTTTATACGTACATGGCAACCGGACTTTATACAGTGCACCTGGCGTGACGAACGCCGTGACGCCATGCGGGTGTGCGCCCACCTTGGTATACCGTTTTTAGAATGCGATGGTGAATCTGCATACCGCGACAATGTGGCAATGTACATGATAGAAGAATACCGTGCAGGTAGTGTACCAAACCCCGACGTAATGTGTAACAGGGAAGTAAAGTTCGGTGTTTTATGGGCTTTTGCGCAGGCACATGGCGCAGACTATATTGCTACTGGCCACTATGCACAAATCCAAAACTTGGAAGTCGGACTTCCAAGTAGAACAATTGGAAGTCCGACTTCCAAGTTAAACCCACCCCAACCCTCCCTTATCAAGGAGGGGGCACAGCTTCTAAAAGGTATAGACCCGGCCAAAGACCAAAGTTATTTCTTATGGACATTAACTTCTGATGATTTAGCGCATACACTATTTCCAGTTGGACATTTGCCTAAAACAGAAGTACGCAAACTAGCTGAAAAATATAATATTCCTGTTGCAACTAAAAAAGACAGTCAGGGTGTGTGTTTTCTGGGCGAAATTGATATGAAGGAATTCCTTCAGCACTACATAAAAACCGAAAATGGTAATGTGTTAGATACCGATGGTAAAACAATTGGCCACCACGACGGTGCACTGCTGTACACATTAGGCGAAAGACATGGTTTTACTATTACAGAAAAAACTGACCACGACAAACGTTACTATGTTGTTGCTAAGGATATTCCAAATAACACCATTACAGTGTCTGACAGCCAAAACGAAACAGTCGGACAGTCTACACACATACCCGTAATTCGCCCTATATGGCGTTCAGACATACTTAATGACGAACTAGGTGTTGTCCCGCAGGGCTCTGCCGGCGGTCCAACACCTGGGCAGTCAGAACGTATTTCTTACACCGCTAATATCCGTTACCATGGCGAAAATTTACCTTGTAAAATCGAAGTAAAAAATGAAACAGAAGCGGTAATTGTATTCGAAAACCCAGTCCTTGTTGCCCCCGGCCAGTCTATTGTTGTATACGATGGTGAAGTTTGTGTTGGTGGGGGTACCGTTGCGTAAATGATGATGTTTTTAATATTTTCTGTGATATAATTACTTTGTAATAATTTCGGTTATATATGGAAAAAAGCGAAATCGAAGAATTAAAAGAAAAACAAGCTACATTTCGTAGTAAATTTCAAATTCTTAAAAACGCAAAACGTGATTTTCTAGCTTTATTCCGCAAAAAACTTGAAGAAAAGAAAATTGAAGAAATTCGTAACCAAACAAACAACTTAACTGAACCTAAACAATGAGTATCGAAGTAAAAAACTCAGTTCAAGAAACTATCAAGAACCTTGAAGCTCAAGAACAAACCCCTGAAACAATGGAGTCTATTCGGGCATTAAAGGAGGCTTTTAATACTGAAGTTGCAGAAAGTGTAGCAGAATTCAAGGCAGAAGATGGTGAAATACAAAATATCGAACAATCAGTTAAATTAAAAAACCCTGAGTTGGTAAAAGAAATTGAATGGGAATTAAAGGTGGAGGAAACTTTGCAAAATTTTGATACTGAAGCTGAAAAATTACAGGAAAATACATTTGAAGACAAAAAGGAATCTACTGATCCATTAAAAATTGAATGGGGTAATGTAGATACGTACAACAATTCACCCTCAACATGGGAAACTGGATTTTTAGACAAAGAAAATCTTACTGAAGAGGAAAATAAATTTCGATATTGCAATATAAAAATTACTGACCTGTTTTCTAATTTAAGAATGACTGGATTTGTTGAGACAAATGAAAATATTGCACCCGAAGAACAAGAAAAATTAAGGAAAGAAATTCTTGATAAAAACATCAAAGGAATTGACTTTGATTTAATAGGTAGTGCATTAGATTCTGAATATAAGTATACTTTTTTCGGAAAAATTGATGATTTATACAGACAACTTAATAATAATGATTACCCTGATCAAGTAAAAAACGATAGACTTTCTGTCAAAGAATCTTTGAATAATGGTATAGCAGATATTCTTAAAAAGGATCCGGAAATACTTTCCTTGCAGGAATTTTTAAAAAATTCAAAAAGCAACGATGTGTTCGACAAAATTGGAGACAGTGTTACATATAATGATAAATATTACTCCAAGAACAATGTTTTCGAAGGTGCATTTAGCTTATTTAGTGAAACCAAAGACAAAATAGAGGATAAAGCTGAAATTAAGAAAAACATGGATGAAAATTTAGAGAATGTGGATCTAAATTACCTTTTACAATTTCAAAATATAGGCAAAAATCAATTAGAATACATTAGGGACTTTGCCAGTCAAGACATGAAAGACAATCTTTCCAATTTAGTTGAACAAAAAGTTCTTAATAATGCAAACAATGCTCATACAATGTTATTATCTGATTTCGGTTTTATTAGGAACCAAGCTGAAAAAACATTAAAAAATAAAATTAATCAATATTATAACATTCCAAATTTTAATATTGATGTATGGCATGGTAAATATGGTATAGATTTTAATGAAAATCTTGAAACAATGAGACAAATTGAGAATGTTGGCCCAGGATCTGTAAAGAAACTATACGATGACTATGGAATTATGGAGTTCCATCGTTATCCAGCAGAAGTCTTAATTTCGCAAGTGGTAGAAGAAGATGCACAACAACCATACGGTGTGGTTGTATTTCCAAGAGCTGACCACAATGACGCATTTGACGGTAAAAAGTATATTTTCGACAAACTGTATTCCGAAACACGTGGTAAATATGCAATAAAAATAGCAGAATGTGAATCTAAAACTGATCTAGCTCGTAAATTTATTACACTAGATAAAAAATATGGTGAAAGTAATAAAATTAGTTTTCTACTTATGGGTGGGCATGGTTCTGGTGACGCTTTGAATTTAGGTGAACAAAGAACCTACAACGAAACAATCGGTGAAAAACCCAATCCAAAAGCAATCTATAATTTTGAGTCAGAGAGCCCTGGTTTTATAAAAGCTAATAATAAATATTTCGATAAGGACGCTGAAGTTGTTTTTCTGTCTTGTAGTGCAGGTATAACTGATGGTATTGCAGATAAATTCTCTTCTTCGTATAATAAAAAAATGATGGCACCAGTAATACCTGTTTCAAAACTAGACCTTGATATAAATTACGATGCGAATGGAAAACCACACTTCAAAGCTGTTTACGATCAAAACGAAGCAATTTCAGCTAATTTCGGTCAAGAAAAACCTGTAGAATAACATTTGGAACAATTTCCTGGTGTGCTATAATTACACTATGGAAAATTTTTTAGATGTAACCACGCTTTTAGTTATTAGTAAATTAGGTTTAGCTGTTATATTAGGCACCATTATCGGCATAGAACGCCACCTGGCACATAAAACTGCTGGTATGCGTACATATGCTATGGCTTCTATGGGGTCGGCATTGTTTATTGTTATTTCTATGGTTGTTGCCAGCCAGTACCAGGGTGTAACAAACTTTGACCCACTACGTTTAGCAGCCCAAGTTGTATCTGCTGCCGGTTTCCTTTGTGCAGGGTTAATAGTTATACGCGACAGCGATGTGTCTGGACTAACTTCTTCTGCAGGTCTATGGGTGTCTATTGGTATAGGCATGGCATGTGGTTTTGGTTTGTTTAGCATAGCCATTATTGCAACATTGTTTACATTGTTTATACTTATTGCACTACATTTTGTAGAAAGATACGTTAAACCATATTCAACGCCAAAAGACTAATTACATTTATTCTAATACTTAATTTAAAATGAAAAAATCTACACTGAAAACAGAATGGGACTTAACATTACTTTACAAAAGTATTTCCGACCCACAGATAGACGCCGACGTGCAAGCAATCGAAAAAGCTTGTGCAGATTTTAGTAAAAAATACAGTAAGAATAATACATATACCACAGACAAAATTTTGTTATTAAAAGCTTTAAAAGACTATGAAAAGACTTTAACCATTGTTGGGTCTTCTAAACCTTATTCATACCCAGCACTAATGCGTGATGTAGATAGCACAAATACAAAAGCTCAGTCTAAAATGAACCAAGTGCTGAATGAAGTTACAAAATCTATGAACAACATGGTGTTTTTTCCTTTGGCATTAGGTAAAATTGATGTGTCAATGCAAAAATCTGTAAATGCAGATTCAAAATTCGAAAAATACAGTTATTTTCTAAATAGTTTATGGAAGAAAGCCAAATACCAGTTGTCTGAAGATGTAGAAAAGGTTTTAGCATTAAAATCTATGCCAGCACACCAGATGTGGGTAGACACACAGGCAAAATTGCTAAGTTTACAAACAATACCATACAAGAAAAAGCAAATTACATTATCAATGGCAAGTGTATTGATTCCGGAACTTCCAAAACAAGAAAGAGTCGCATTGCATAAACTTGTACGGGCAAAATTAAAAGAAATTAGTTTCCTTGCTGAAGCTGAACTAAACGCAATAGTAGCTGATAAAAAAATCAGTGACGAACTTCGTGGTTTAACCAAACCATACAGTGCAACTATACTAGAATTTCAGAACGACGAAAAAACAATAGAATCTTTAGTAAAAGCTGTTACCAATAATTTTCCTATTGCACATCGATATCTAAAACTTCGGGCAAAAGTTTTAGGATACAAAAAACTACACCCAACAGATATGGGTGTTCCGATAGGTAAAATTAAATCAAAATTTACCTACGAAAAAAGCGTCGCAATAATCAGAAAAACCTTAAGTAAAATTAGTCCGCAATATGAACAAATTTTTAATGACTTTGTTACTGATGGTCGTATAGATGTTTACCCTAGAAAAGGTAAGCGTGACGGTGGATACTGTTGGAGTGGCTACAATATTCCTACATATATTTTGTTAAACTGGAGTGATGCGGTGCGTTCTATTACAACACTAGGACACGAAATGGGGCACGCTATACATGGTGAAATGTCTAAAACACAACCCATACTATATAAAAGCCACACTACATCTGTAGCTGAAGTAGCTAGTACTTTGTTTGAAAACTTTATTTTTGATGAAGTTATAAAAGAATTACCAGAAAAAGAAAAAATTATTGCTATTTTTGAGAGACTTTCAGATTCTGTTAATACGATTTTTCCGCAAGTTGCATTGTTTAATTTTGAAAATGAACTACATAACACAATAAACACAACTGGTTCTATGAGCGCCAAAGACATGGCAATACTAATGAATAAACACATGTCTGCATATACTGGAAGTATATGTGAATTTGAAGAAGACGATGGATATAAATTCGTTCGCTGGAACCATATTCGGTATTTTTTCTACACAGTTTCATATGCATATGGGCAACTTATTAGTACAGCACTATATAACAAACACAAACAGGACCCAACATACATAGAAAAAATAAACCAATTTATGAAAGCGGGCGAGAGCGACACACCTGAAAACATATTCAAGGCAATAGGTATAGACACAACTAAGCCAGAATTCTTCGTAGATGCATTAAAGTCTATAGAACAAGACATTACAGAACTAGAAAAACTGGTAGCAAAAAAGAAAAAATAAAATTTTAAACTAAGAAAGTACCTTGCCCGGGTACTTTCTTAGTTTGTACTTACAATTATATTTTAAA
>CAIQAW010000049.1 GCA_903869875.1 Candidatus Nomurabacteria bacterium
ATACTATTAATATAATTTATAATTCATGAAAACTCAAAACAAAGGTTTTACACTTATCGAATTGTTGGTTGTTATTGCCATCATCGGTATTCTAGCATCAGTAGTTATTGCATCTCTAAACAGTGCACGTACTAAGGGGTCTGACGCTGCAATAAAGGCTAACCTAGCAAACATACGTGCGCAAGCCGCACTATATTACGACCCTGGTGCAACATATAATGCTACTGGTGTAGAAGTATCTTGTAATGTACTTGGTGTGTCGCCGTATACTGTAGACGCTGGTTGTGGCGAACTGTATTCTACAACACTTGGTGCATTAGAAGGCTTAAAGGCTGCTGCAGCAGCATCAGGCACCACAGCATACGGTTACATCAGTGCAGACGGTAGCGAATTTGCAGCCGCTGTTGCACTTAAAACCTCAGGGGCAGGTTACTTTTGTGTAGACTCAAACGGTGCTGGTAAAGTTGTAACAACAATGACATTGGCCACACCGTTTACACTTTGCCCTTAATTTAATCTATGTCTATAAAAAACCGCTAGTGGCGGTTTTTTTTGATTGTTTAAATTAATACAATAGGTATAATTAAAATATATGAAAAAATTACAAGCATTTATCCCCACACCAAGTTTTAATAAAGCATATTTTACCAATTCCAGAATTCCTAAAAACTTGGTGTCGGGGTTTACATTAATAGAATTATTAGTAGTAGTAGGTATTATAGGTGTACTAGCAGCAGTTATAATGGGGTCTTTGAATTCAAGTCGTGCAACTAGTGTTGACGCAGCTATAAAAAGTAGTTTGGTTAACGCCAGAACTCAAGCACAAATTTATAACGATAAATATCTAGGTTACGGCACAGCTACGTCTGCATGTTTACCAACTACCGGTACATTGTTTGCTGATGTAACCATAGCCGCAGAAATAAAACAAATAGACGACCAAAACGGGGCAACACCAAAAAGTATAAGTTGTGTCGCAACCCCCGGTTCGTTTGCTATAGCTTCAGTTTTAAAAACAAACTCTGCTAAGGCATACTGTATAGATGCTAATAATGCAGGTAAAATAGTTGCCGTTACCGCGGGTGACGCATCTACTGCATTTACGGGTACAAGTTGTAAATAGTTTACGTTTTTACTGTGTCTTTTCCTGAAAAAATAGTATAATAATACTATGGACATATACGGAATCATTTTTTATGCATTTATACTTTGTTTAGGTACCACTATAGGTAGTTTTCTAAACGTTGTAATCTACCGTTTTAACACAGGTATGCGTTTCGACGAAGGTCGGTCGATGTGTTTTTCTTGTAGTAAAAAACTAGAATGGTATGAACTAATTCCACTAGTATCTTTTATTATACAACTAGGCCGTTGTAGAAAATGTAAAAGCCGTATAGCATGGCAGTACCCAATAGTAGAACTTCTAACTGCAATTGTATTTCTACTAACTACATACCACCTGGGCACTATGTATAGTTTTGATTCTTCTGTATTTGTTATGTACTTAGTGGGCTACATGTTTTTGTGGTCATTGTGTGTTGTTATGGCTGTGTATGACATACGCCATAAAATGATACCAAGTTTGTTTGTGTATTTGTCTATTGCACTTGCTTTTGTGCTACGTGTTGTATCAGGCGCACCACTAACAAACATATTAATAGGTATAGTTGCAGTGGCGCTACCACTATGGTTGTTGTACTTTTTATCCAAAGAAAAATGGATGGGGTTTGGTGACGTTTTAATTGCTATACTTATGGGCACGGTATTAGGTTTTTCAAAAGGTTTGGCCGCATTAATGATATCTTTTTGGATAGGGGCAATATACGGTATTGTAGTTATGCTAATAGGTAAGTTGAAAAATAAAAGAACTTTAAGTTTAAAGTCAGCTTTACCTTTCGGCCCATTTTTACTAATAGCTTTATTCATGGTTTATCTTTTTAATTGGACTTTACCCATAATAATAGAATGGTTTGCATAATGAAAAACAAAAAAGGTTTTACTTTGGTAGAATTAATGGTTGTTATTGCAATTTTTATTGGTATTACCAGCGTTGTGCTTTTTCAATCAAATTCTTTTGACTCTACTATTACTGCATCTAATTTGGCCCAAGACGTGGCATTGGCAGTTAGAAAAGCAAATGCATATACTTTGGGTTTTCAGGTACCACAAACAACAACCGGTGTTTCTGTAAAAGGTTATGGTATCAGTATAGTAGCCGGTGTGGGGGATTCGTTTGTGTTATATGGCGAAACAGAACCATACGACCAAACATACACACACACTTCTGGTTGCGGAGTTTTTTCTCATATTGATGAATGTATAGAACAAACAATAATAAAAACTAAAGACCGTATAAGCCAAGTTAGTGTAGATACAACTGGTGGTACGACCATACTTGCCCCGGGCGACAGTTTGTCTATATTGTTTACCAAACCAACAGGCGAAGTTTATTTTTGTGTTCAAGCAAATGGTGTTGGTGGTTGCATGTATACACTAGCAACAGTTGCCCATATTACTATTTCGTCTACAAAAGGTAGGCAGTACGTAGTAAACGTATGGAATAATGGCCAAATAAATGTACAATAGTATTATGTATACATCACATTATAAAAACAAAATAAATATAAAAGCTTTTACATTAGTAGAAGTTCTTGTAGCCACAACTATTTTTATTGTTATAATGTTAGTAGCTGTTACTTCTTTGCTTGCTTCACAACGTTCGTCTAAAAAAGGTCAGGCTATCCGTAGCGCATTAGACAATGTGCAGTTTTCTTTGGAATCTATTACTAGGTCAGGCAGACTAGGTTCGTTGTATACATGTATCAATTCTACAGGCACAACAACGTTGTCTATAGTCGGTGGGGACTGTGCTACAGGTACAGGTTTTGCTTTTGGTTTGTATGACCCGATAACTAAAATAACAGACGGATACGCTTTTTATTTAGGTACAACTATCACAAGCCGAGGGGCTATATTTAGGTGTATAAACAGAGGTAGCCTGTCTCTAACTTTAAAAGGTTCAGACTGTACTGCTGTTACGTCGCCAGATATTGATGTAACAAAATTTATTACAATAGTAAACGGGTCAGACATTGCAGACGGAATACAGCCTTCAGTAAAAATTATTATGGAAGGCACTGCCAATGCGTCGAACGAACAGACCCAGTTTTTTATTCAGACACTAGTGTCGCAACGTCAATTTGAATAATATGAATACTATCTTTAAAAAACCTCCCACCACCCCGGCTTTCAGCCACCCCTCCTCAGGCAGGAGGGGATTTAGAGCGTTTACATTACTAGAAGTTCTAGTTGCTGTTTTGTTGCTTTCTTTTACAGTTGCAGCGTTATTAACACTAGTTTCAGATAGTGTTACATCTGCAACGTATGGTAAAAACGACATAACTGCAACATATATGGGGCAGGAAGCATTAGACTATTTCCGTAATGTTCGCGACACTCAGTTGCATCAAGGTGCAGTAATATCAACGTGGGACGATTTCCTACGAGGTGTAGATAGTAGCTTCGTAAACGAATTCGGCGACCCGGTCGGTGGTGTGGACTGCTATAGCCAAACTGGTTGCGAACTTGATATTTTTGGTTTAAATTTACCCGGGGCGGTGCCTTTTGTACGAGGTTGTGCATTGGGTTGTACAGAAATAAAAAAGGTTATTTTGGGTGGTATTCCTCATTATACTATTAACCGCAGTAGTAGTGGCACACCAACAAGTTTTGTGCGCACTATTAAACTTAAACAACCAACAGGGTCTGCATTTTCAAAAGGGACGGATGTTCTTTTGGTTGAAGTTACAGTAACTTGGCATAATGGGGTTAGTTTACGGTCAAAAATTTTTACTGAAACACTTTATAACTGGAAATTATAATATGGAAAAATATATTAAAAATAATAAAATTTTAAATTTTACACAAAATAGTTCTAAAAAAAATGCAAACACGGGATTTGCTTTACTTTTTTCAATATTAATTATCAGTGTTATTGCCAGTATTGCTTTTGGTTTAGCTAGTATTATATATAAACAGAAACTACTTACATCTGTAGCCATAGACTCGGGCAAAGCTTTTTATATGGCAGACTCCGGTATGGAATGTACATTGTATGCATTGTCACAAGTTAGTGCTCAAAACACACCCATAGAATGCTTAGACCCTGCACCGACTTCTACAATGGGCATACTTAGTTTAACTCAAAACAATGGCCCAGCTGTACCTAATAGTCAGTATATAGATAGTAGTCGCATAGGTAATGGTAATGCTTGTTTTACCATAGAACCATTGTTTGATGCTACAACTACTTTTGTGTCTGCAAAAGTACGCGGGTATAGTACATGCGACACATCTTCGCCCAGACACCTAGAACGCACTTTGCAAGTGTTTTTCCAATAGTGTAATCTGTATAGTATGGTCCCGTTAGAAGCCGCGGTCGCAGTAACGGAGATTTATTATGAAAATACACTCAAATATAACTTATAAAAATAATCAAGCAAATAGCGATCTGTTGACCGCGACCTGCTTCTAAACGGGATGGCAAATGGTAAAAAACGTATCGAACAGTTACGTGCCCTGGTAGACTACCACCGGGGGCTTTACCATACACATGATGCACCGGAAATTTCTGACGAAGCATACGACGCACTAGTGCGTGAACTTTTAGATTTAGAAAATAAAGAAGGCCTAACAACAGAAAGTTTAACTCAAAAAGTTGGCGGGGCAGTAATAGAAAAATTTAAAAAAGTAAAACACCAAACACCACAGTGGTCTTATGACAATGTTTTTAATTTTGATGAACTTACAAAGTGGTACGAAAAACTTGAACGTTTTTTAGCAGGTGTTGGTTATAATGGTCCACGTGCATACACTGCTGAACTAAAAATAGACGGGTTGAAAATTATACTTGTTTATGAAAAAGGTGTATTAGTACAAGCCGCAACACGCGGTGACGGTAGTGTGGGTGAAGACATAACACACAACATACTGGAAATAAAAAGCATACCTAAAAAAATATCCGCACCCGTTAATGCAATAGTTGTAGGTGAAGCTTGGATGCAAAAATCTGACTTAGAAAAAATAAATTCTGAACGTAACAAAAATGGTGAACAGTTGTTTGCAAACACACGTAATGCTGCGGCAGGTTCGCTACGTCAGTTAGACGCCAATGTAACCCGTGGCCGTAATATACAAACTTTTATTTACACTATAGACAAGCTAGTGGATGCAAAGGGTAAAAACATACACCCTAACACCCAAAGTGGTTCACTGGCTTGGCTTAAAGAAAACGGTTTTTCTGTAAATGACAAAACAAAACTTTTAAAAAGTATTTCTGATATAGAAAAATACTACCAGAAATATATACCAATACGCGACAGTTTCGAATACGGTGTAGACGGTGTTGTTATAAAATTTGAAGATTTGGTGTTGTCAGAACGTGTTGGCTACACTGCCAAGGCACCACGTTTTGCTATTGCGTACAAATTTCCTGCAGAAGAAGTTACCACAATAGTAGAAGACATTGCAGTGCAGGTTGGCCGTACTGGTGCTATAACACCAGTGGCCCATATGCGCCCTGTTTTGGTAGCGGGGTCTACTGTTGCCCGCGCAACATTACACAACATAGACGAAATACACAGACTAGGTTTAAAAATAGGCGACACTGTAATACTTAAAAAAGCCGGCGATGTAATACCGGAAATAATGCGTGTACTGATTGAACTACGTACAGGCAGTGAAAAGACTTTTCATATGCCTAAAAAGTGCCCTGAATGTGGCAAAGAAGTGGTGCAGAAAACAAACAGTATTGGCGAACAGTCTGTTGCGTATTACTGCCCAAACAAAAACTGCCCTGCACAAATACTGGGCCAGTTAATACATTTTGTTAGTAAAAAAGGTTTAAATATTGTTGGGCTAGGGGACAGAATAATAGAAAAACTTTTAGAAGAAAATATTATTACAACTGCATTAGATATATTTAAATTAAAAAAATCTGACCTTGTTAACTTAGAAAAATTCGGGGACAAAAGTGCAGAAAACACAATTGATTCTATTGCCCAAGCACGCACTACAACACTGGCACGACTAATATATGGTTTGGGTATAAGCCACGTTGGTGAAGAAACCGCTATGTTAATAGCAAATACATGCAATAAACCAAACGAATTTTTACATTTAGATTCAGATACTTTGGTTGCAGTAGACGGTATAGGTGGTACAGTTGCCGACAGTGTTTTAGACTGGTTGTCTGAAGATGCAAATGTAGAACTTTATAAAAAATTATTAGCAGAACTAACTATAACTGAAGTTGTAAAAAGTAGTAACAAACTAAGTAATAAAACTTTTGTTATTACTGGTACACTACCAACACTGTCCCGCGACCAAGCAAAACAACTAATACAAGACAACGGCGGTAAAGTTGCCGGGTCTGTATCTGCTAAGACCAGTTACGTTCTGGCTGGTACTGAACCAGGTACAAAATATAAAGATGCACAGAAACTTGGTGTGCAAATTATAGATGAAGTAGAATTTCTAAAATTGATAAAATAAGGCTTTTTTGCCGGGTAGTAGAAGTTTTAAAAACTTGCACTACCCGGCTTGCCCTGCCCCGTAGTGAACTTGAACTTAGTTCTACTACGGGGTATACTGTGATACATGACATTACCTGAAGTACAAAAGCTTGCCGACCTGATACGTATAGACATGGACCAAGCAGAACTAGAGTCTGTTGCCCGAGACATGGACGCTGTGCTGGCCTATGTAGACCAAATACGGGCTGTGGCCGCATCTATATCAGAAGCTGATGGAAACCCTGAACTAACGTTAACAAACGTTATGCGTGCAGACACAGGCACATTGCCCGAAGGTGTTTATACTGACGCTGTTGTTGCTAATGCCCCAGAACATGATGGTAACTTTATTAAGGTAAAAAAGATATTGTAAAAAGCGTACAGTGAATAGTGGTAAGGGAATAGTGAATAAAAAAAATGAAAATAAATCTACAAAACTTAACTATAGAAAAGGCACATACTGCATTACTTGCGGGCGAATATTCTGCTGTGGAGCTTGCACAAGCATACCTAAATGTAATTGCCGAAAAAAACGCTGACATAAACGCATATGTCGAAGTTTATACAGATGTATTAGAACAAGCTAAACATGCCGAAGAAATGTTTAAAAACGGTACCGCAACAATTCTAACTGGTATACCAATTTCAGTTAAAGATAATATGTTGGTTAAAGGTAAAGAATCTACAGGTGGGTCTGACATTTTAAAAGGCCACATATCTATATACGACGGTACTGTTATTGCTGAACTTAAAAAAGCTGGGGCAGTTTTGTTGGGTAGAACAAACATGGACGACAGTGCCATGGGGTCTTCTACAGAAACATCTTGTTATGGACCTACAAAAAACCCACTAGCCTTAGACCGTGTACCAGGTGGTTCTTCAGGTGGTCCAGTAGCTTCTGTTGCTATGGACGGGGCGCTAGCGGCGTTTGCCTCAGACACAGGTGGTTCTATACGTCAGCCGGCAGCATACACAGGTTTAGTTGGTTTAAAACCAACATATGGAACCGTGTCACGTTACGGGCTTATGGCTCTGGCTTCTTCTTTTGACCAGATTGGTCCAGTAACAAAAAATGTTGCAGATACAGAAATACTTTTTAATGCAACAAATATATACGACACTATGGACAGCACTAGTGTGCCGATGGAAAAAAGAGTTTGTGCAAAAACTGCTGTAAAGAAAATAGGTATACCTCGGTCATGGGTAAACGGTGAAGGTATAGAAGAATCTATAAAGAAAAACTTTGAAGAAACTTGCACAAAACTAAAAGACGCTGGTTACGAATTAGTAGACATAGAACTACCACTAACAGAACATTCGTTGGCTGTTTACTATGTTATATTACCTGCAGAAGCCTCAAGTAACTTAGCCCGTTACGACGGCATGCGTTACGGACTTTCTTTGCCAGGAAAAGATTTGTTAGACACTTATAAAAAAACACGCGGCGTTGGTTTTGGTAAAGAAGTTCGCCGACGTATTATGTTGGGTACATATGTACTTAGTCATGGTTACTACGATGCGTACTATGGTTCTGCTGTTAAAGTTCAGAACGCTATCAGAAAAGAACTTGCAAATGTATTTGAAAAAGTAGATGTAATAATGACACCCACTGCACCTACACTAGCATTTAAGTTCGGCGAAAAAATGAACGACCCTATGGCAATGAAGCTGTCAGACTTGTTTACTGTACCTGCAAACGTAGCTGGTATACCTGGTATATCTATACCTTCAGGCAAGGCAGAAAATAACCTTGTACACAGTATACAGTTTATGGCACCGCATTATGGTGAAAATCTTTTGTTTGAAATAGGTAAAAAGTGTGAAGAAATTTTAAAATAAATTTTTTACTACAACAGGTCTTTCATTAGTACTATAAATAAAGTACAATATACACATGGGCCCACAGTTGCCACAACAAATACAAAATATTCCTAGTTTTACTCCAACATTTTTAAGTTTGGACTATGTTTTCTATCAAATTTTTCGTTTTTTTATAGTTATAATCGCATTTGTAGCTAGACTACTTGGTTTTAATATTGCTCCAGATTCTTGGCTTGGTCAGTATATGTACATAGCAGGTGATGTGGTTACTAAAAAACATTCTCTTGTTGTTGCAGATACTATTTTGCATGGTTATGTAATAATAGTTTCTATTATTTCTATTTTTCTTATTGCTATAATTTTGTATTCATTGGTTCGTTTATGGGAAATTCAAAAAGAAAATAAAGCCAAAGCTGACGCTGAAAAAGTTATTGTTATTGCAACCCCAGCACAGAAAACAAATGCTAGATGGGAACTTATCAAAAGTCATGCAGATTCTGACAACCCAAACGACTGGCGTTTAGCTATTATTGAAGCCGACACAGTTCTAGAAGAAATATCTCGTGGTTGGAAAACTAGTGGCGAAACACTAGGGGAAAGATTAAAGAATTTAGATACAGGCGATATGCGTTATATCCAAGACGCCTGGGAAGCCCACAAGGTACGTAACAACATTGCCCATGCCGGACTGTCGTACACTATAGACCGCCGTGAAGCTACACGGGTTATAGGTTTGTATGAAAAGGTGTTTAGAGAGGCGGGCGAATTGTGAACGAATTCGGGCCGCGTAAGCGTCCTATAAGCGCGGCCAAAATATAGAAAATTCTGTAATACAAAACACCCCGTTTGAAAGGGGTGTTTTGTTATTGTGGCGGGTGCCAGAGTCGAACTGGCTTCCTCAGGTTATGAGCCTGATGAGGTACCGTTCCTCTAACCCGCTAACGGTAGAAACTCATTATATATGATATACAAATATAATGCAAGTATGGCCCCAGAAAACATATATGTGGAAAAGTCCTTTTGCCGAAATATGACACAGACCTGTAAAAATTTGAAATTTTATATTTTTTGTGCTAATGTGTATGCATTGTCGGTATAGCTCAGGTAGTTAGAGCATCGCACTCATAAAGCGAAGGTCACAAGTGCAACTCTTGTTACCGACACAAGGATCAGTTTATAGGGGATAGGTTACAGGTTATAGTAAAATCCAGATAAATTCAGACTCTTTTCTTTTGTACAAAATCATGTATAATAGGGCGTGTTCCACTTTGTGTTTGGAACGGAAGAAAAAGGTGTTCGAAAAATACATAAAAATGCGGGCGTAGCTTAGCTGGTAAAGCACCTCCCTGTCACGGAGGGGACCGTGGGTTCAAGTCCCATCGCTCGCGCATAAAGAAAAACACCCCATATGGGGTGTTTTGTGTTATACTAAATTTTATGAAAGTAGACATATTAGATGCGCGTCTTATACACTTTTTCCGTAGGGTTTCTGTGCCTGTTGCGCGGTTTGGTCTGTTTGTGGTGTTTTTCTGGTTTGGTTTTTTAAAGGTTATCGGGTTTTCACCGGCGTCAGGTTTGGTGCAAAGGCTTTTTGAAAACACCATACCATTTATTCCGTTCCATTCATTTTTAGTTGGGTTTGGGGTGTTTGAATGTATTATAGGTATACTGTTTTTAATTCGTGGTTTTGAAAGGGTTGTTATACCAATGTTGTTTGTGCACATGGTAACTACATTTGGACCACTATTTTTACTACCCGCAGAAACATGGTCTGGTTTTATGGTACCTACATTAGAGGGCCAGTACATAATTAAAAACCTAGTTATAATCGCAGCTGCAATCGGCGTTGCTGCACACATGCACCCGTTACCACATAAAAGTAAGTTATAAAGTTGAAAGTAGAAAGTTATAAATTTAAATTCAGAAAATCAGAATGGCAAAAATATCTAAAAAAATAAATAAAAAATTCTGGGACCAAGAATATTCTGACCCTCGGCATTTAAAACTTTCCACTGTGCCATCTGGTGACTTGTTAAAGTTTTTTCGCTGGAACGAAAGACAAAAGGAACCACTTGTTTTAGATAGAAAATCTTTTGTTGTAGACCTGGGTTGTGGTAATGGACGCAATATAATATATATATCAACAAACGCTGGTGTGCATGGTTATGGATGCGACATTTCAGAATCAGCAATAGCACAAGCTAAGAAAGCTTCCATAATTACTGCAAACAAAAAACAAATTGCCTTGCCTTTAACATACGAAGTTCGGAGTATTGCCGGAGAGTTTCCAGAAATTGAAAATGAATCTGTTGATTTGGTTTTAGACATGATGGTGTCGCATTTTTTACGTTCAGCAGAAAGGGAAGTGTTGATTAAAGAAGTTTTTAGAATGTTACGCCCAGGTGGATTTTATATATTTAAAACGTTTTTAGCAGACGAAGATCTTCATGTTAAAAAGCTTTTACAAGAACGCCCAGCCGATGAACCCGGTGCATACATACACCCAGAAATGAACGTATACGAATATGTTTATACGGAAGCTGAAGTTAAAAGGGTAATGGAACCTTATTTTGATATTCAT
>CAIQAW010000050.1 GCA_903869875.1 Candidatus Nomurabacteria bacterium
AAAAAAAAGTAATTTGAAAATTTAACCCCCAAAAAAATGATACAAGAAGAAAAATCAAAGAAAATTATCCTAAACACAATATGGAGAGTCCTTACTTTTTCATGGGAAAAAGACAAGAAAACTTTAATCATATTTTCAGTTGTAAGTACTGCTTCGTCTGTTGTTGTGTATCTGCAATTTACATCATTTTCAAAAATAATTAATGATATAATTCTGATACAAAAAGACAACCTTGGTTTTACACGTGAACTAATCGTAGATTCAATAGTTTTGGGACTAACATTTTTAGTTCCAGCGTTCTTGAATAATATTCGAAATTTCTATGGCACAAAACGTAGAACAGAACTAAATAGGCATTTAAACCTGTGGATGATAGAAGAATTCTCTAAACTAGACATTGCCACTGTTGAAAGTACTGAATATCAAACCCGCTTACAAAGCGCTCAGCGTTGGGGTGTGGGTTCACTGAACAATGTAGGAGACTATGCCGTATCAGTTTTAGCTGATATCGCAGGAGTTATTACTTCCGCTATAATACTTTGGTTTGTTTTCCCACCATTAGTTTTTCTAGCAGTTGTTGGGTCTTTCCCAATATATATTGTTAGTACTAAATATGCTTTAGAAATTTTTCGTTTATATTGGTTGGGTACAGATGAAACTCGTATTGCAGATAATCGTAAACAACAGTTTTATGGAAACACATCCTTAGTAGAAGTTTTACTTTTTAACCTTACAGATAAACTTAGAAAAGAGATGAAAGTGGTATGGGCAATTTTCGATAAAAAAATTGTTAATGCTTCAAAAAGTAAAGCTCGTGGAGACATGTTAAGTATGTTGTTCTATGTAATTACATTATTTTTTGCCATTGGATTGATAACTATTAAGACTATACATGGTGAATTGTTAATAGGTTCATTGTTTCTGGCTTTTACCACTTATCGTGGTTTTTCCCAGACAGTACAAGCGTTGTTTTACAATATTGCTCAACTCGAAGAACAAGCTAGATATGGCGAACGTTGGTACCACTTGTTTTCTTTACCTTCTCTAATATCAAGTGGAACAGGAGGAAAAATCTTATGTTTAGAAACCCCACCTGTAATTGAGTTTAGAAATGTCTCATTTAAGTACTCTGAATCAGAAAATTATGTTTTAAGTAACTTAAGTTTTTCTATTCAACCAGGAGAAAAGTTTGCGATTGTGGGCGAGAATGGTGCCGGTAAAACCACTTTAATCAGATTGCTGGCACGTATACATGACCCATCAGAAGGCGATATATTCGTAAACGGTGTAAATCTAAAAAGTGTTGATATTAAAAGTTGGCGAAATTCACTTTCGGTACTACTTCAGGACTATGCTTCATATAACTACACAGTTCGTGAAGCTATTGCAATATCGAGACCAGGTGAACCAGTTGATGATGACCGCGTAAAGTTTGTGGCAGAATTAACAAATGCTACAGACTTCATAAATAAACTTCCCAAAAAATACGATCAATTATTGTGGAAAGGATTTCAAGGTGGTGTAGAACTATCTAAAGGTCAGCGACAACGTTTGGCTGTGGCTAGGGTTTTGTACAGAGACACATTGTTAACAGTACTAGACGAACCAACAGCTGCGATAGATGCAATTGCCGAAGAAAAGATTTTTGAATCGATTGAAAATAAAATGCAAGGTAAAACAGTTGTGCTAATATCTCATCGATTTAGCACTGTTAAAAATGCTGATAAAATTCTTGTCGTTGAAGATGGAAAAATTTGTGAGTTTGGCAACCACAAAGAATTAATGTTTAAAAATGGTCGCTATTGCGAGCTTTATTCTATGCAGGCCAATCGTTATTTGGAGGTTACAGAAGACACAGAAGATGTAGTAGAGACAGAAGAAAATCTAATGGCTACTTCTTAAATTCTTTCAGTTAGGGCATAAAGCCCTAACTATCGCAAAATACCTTGGTTTTACCAGGGTATTTTTTTATACCCATACACAGAAAGGGTATATTACACCCCTTGACAAAACCTGTATATTTGCTATAATATAGGGAGAATTGGGTAGTGTATTAGTTGGTTTAACAAAGGTTATACAGTAGCTTTTGCTAAATCAATTAATACATATTTAAAAGCCGGAAACGGCAC
>CAIQAW010000051.1 GCA_903869875.1 Candidatus Nomurabacteria bacterium
TATATGTAGATGTTTCTAAAATGTCTAAACATAAATCAGGTGAAATTTACCGCGGCGATGTACATATTACATTTGGCGGACGCAAATATTATGCAGATGCAGAAAGTACAGACCCTTATGCAGTTATAGATGCAATGCGTGAAGAACTTATAAACGACCTGGCAAATAAGAAAAATAAAATGCATCGTATATACCGCAAGGGTGCACTGTATGTTAAAAACGTAATAAAGGGCATACCATATGTAGGCAAAAAGTGGAAATAGTGTCAAATTCGGTGTATACTGGTTTGATATTAGTCTTAAGTTTAGAATTGAAATTATGAAAAAAACAATAGGTATTGTTATAGCTTTAGTTGTTATAGTTGGTGTTGTTGTGGTTTTGAAAAATACAAACACAACAACCCTAGTTGCAAATGACACTACAAACACTGTTACAACAGACACATCTACAAATACAACCCCAACAGTAAGTACACCAGCTACAAAACCAGCAGTAACACCTACCAAACCAAAAGTAGCAGGGTACACAATGTCAGATGTATCTGCACATGCAACAGCTAGTAGTTGTTGGACAGCAGTAAATGGTTCAGTTTACGACGTTACAAGTTGGATAAACCAACACCCTGGCGGCGCACGTGCCATAACAGGTATGTGTGGTAAAGACGCTTCAAGTGCGTACGACAACCAACATGGTGGCCAATCAAGACCAGAATCTGAACTAGCAAGTTTCAAAATCGGTGTCTTAAATTAATTTAATTAAAAAACTTAGTAGTCGGACTACTAAGTTTTTTTAATTGTGTGTTTTATCAGAATCCCCTCCTTATTGAGGAGGGGTGCCCGATAGGGCGGGGTGGTGATTTACTTTCTGTTGCCTAGAGCACTTTTCAATGTAGCAGTATCAGAATATTCTAGTTCTAGTCCAGTAGACAGGCCACGTCCTAGAGAAGATATTTTAATATTATTTTTCTCGGTAACTGGTTTTAATGCAATGCGTATGTATTCGTCGGTATGTTCACCAACAGGGGTCAGTGACATTGCAATTATTATTTCGTTTACAGTACCGGCCAAACCTTCAATGCGTTGCATCAGTTGCCGTATTCGCACACGTTGTTCTGGGTTTTTTTCCAGTACTGGCACTACACCACCTAATACAAAATAAAGTCCGTTATATGTTTTACTTCGACGTATCATTTCTAAATCTGCGTCTTTTTCGACAACTATAATTTGTGTGTTGTCGGCTTTAGGGTCCTTACATATGTCACATGTACTGTCTGTCTGGTTTATAGTATGCGCAAAAAACCGGTGGCATAGACCACATTCAGTTATACCTTCTTTAAGTGTAGTTATACTTTGCGCAAAGTTTGCTAAGAAGGTTGCATCTTTGGTAAGTAAATAATATGCAAAACGCTTGGCCTGTCTTTCGCCTATGCCAGGAAAATCACGAAAATATTGAGTTAGGTTTTCTAAAGGGTTCATATACTAAAAGTCATCTAAATTATACTTGTCAGGTTTTGCTGTAGTTGGGGCCATGCTTTGGTACTGGCCATCGATGTTAATAAAACTGGTAGTTTTCTGATCGAAAATAAGATCGACTTTACCAACTGGTCCGTTACGGTGTTTTTCAATAAGTATTTCCATTATACCTGTGCGTTCAGATTCTTCTTTGTATTTGTCTTCGTTGTGTAGGAACATAACAATGTCGGCGTCCTGTTCGATGGAACCAGAGTCACGTAGGTCAGACAAACGAGGTTTGCCACCACGAGATTCAACTGCACGCGACAACTGTGACAACGCTAATACAGGTACATCAAATTCCTTGGCCAAACCTTTTAGTCCACGAGAAATTTCTGTAACTTGGTTTACCATACTGTCGTAGTTTTTCATGGTGCTCATTAACTGTAGGTAGTCGATAACTATCATACCCAAACCATGTTCTGCTTTGATGCGTCGACAAATGGAACGCAAACGCACTAGGTTAGAACCAGCTTGGTCGTCGATAAATATCGGGGCTTGGGCCAAGCGACTGATAGATTCCTGCAATGCAGCAAAGTCTGATTGAGCTGTTACATTACCTGTACGTAAGTTCCAAGCATTAACTTTAGATTCAGCAGACAACATACGGTTTACTAATTGATGGGCGCTCATTTCCAATGAAAATATTGCCACAGGAACTTTGTGTACAGTTGCAGCATGGCGGGCAATGTCTAGGGCAAATGTTGTTTTACCAACAGACGGACGCGCGGCTAATATAATAAGATCAGAAGGTTGTAGACCACTTAGCATGTCGTCTAGTTTTGTAAAACCAGTTGGTACACCACGAAGCTGGCCTTTATTCTCGTGTAATTTTTCAATGCGTAACCATTCTTCGGTAACAGCATCTTTTATGGCTATAAACTTTTTTGAATTCGGGCGTGCCTTCATTTCTAGTAAACTTTTTTCTGCATGTTCCAATACTTCTTCGATAGACATGTCGCCTTCGGCAAAACCAAGTTCAGCAATAGTGTCTGCTGAACGTATAAGTTCGCGAAGTATGTTTTTCTTTTGAACTATTTCTGCATAGTATTTTGCATTTGTAGACGAAGGTACAGTAGATGCAATATCTGCCAATGCTGCGTTACCACCAACTGCATCTAACATTTTCTTCTCTTTTAGGCGGGAAGATAAAGAAAGTATGTCGATAGGTTCGCTACGTAGCGAAAGTTCTAACATGGTTTCGTATATCATGCCATGTTTTTCGAAATAGAAAGATTCACGGGTCAGTATGTCAGACACGTCGTGTATAGCACCAGAGCGCACCATAATAGAACCGATAACAGCGCGTTCAGCGTCTACGTCTTGGGGTGGTATACGAATGTGTGTGTCTTTAGCCATGTATTAGAATAGTAACATATTCGGGTTCATAAATGGAAAGGTCTTTTATGAGGATAAAATGTGGATTGTGGGGGAATGTGTGGACAGTGAACAGTTTGCAGTGGACAGAATAAAAGGTCTTTACACTATTAACTATAAACTGTAAACTATAAACTATGAACAAAACTGTATTAACAGGCGACAGGCCAACAGGCAAACTACATTTGGGCCACTATGTTGGGTCTATAGAAAACCGCATTCGTTTACAGAATGAACATGAAAAAAGTTTCTACATGATAGCCGATGTACAGGCCCTTACAGACAATGCAGAAAACCCTGAAAAAGTTCGCTCTAATGTTTTAGAAGTTGCTATGGACAACCTGGCTTGTGGTCTAGACCCAGAAAAAACAACTTTTTTTATACAATCTCAAATACCTGAAATAGCAGAACTTACAATATACTTTATGAACTTAGTTACATTGGCCCGTTTGCGACGTAACCCAACAGTAAAAAACGAAATGCAACAAAAGGGTTATGGCGACGATGTACCCGCAGGTTTTCTAATGTACCCAGTTTCGCAGGCAGCCGACATACTAACATTCAAAGCAAATACAGTTCCAGTAGGAGAAGACCAGTTGCCGGTGTTAGAACAAGCAAACGAAATTGCACACGACTTTAACCGCATCTATGGCGAAGTTTTTGACAAAATTACACACATTACCAGTGCTACACCACGACTAATGGGCATAGATGGTAATGCCAAAATGTCCAAGTCGCTTGGCAACGGTATATACCTGTCAGACAGTAGGGCAGAAATAGAGAAAAAGGTGATGGCTATGTATACAGACCCAACACATGTGCATGTACAGGACCCCGGTAAAGTTGAAGGTAATGTTGTATTTACTTACTTAGATATTTTTGACTCTAACCACGACGAAGTAGCAGAACTTAAAGAACAATATAAAAAAGGTGGCCTAGGTGATGTAGTTATTAAGAAAAGGCTTATCGATGTACTAGACAACTTCCTGTCACCAATACGTGAACGCCGTGCAGTATACGAATCAAACCCACAACTAGTTACAGACATACTACAAGCAGGTACCGAACGAGCCCGAGAAATTGCAAAACAAACATTAGCAGAAGTTAAAAATGTAATGAAGATTAATTACTTTAATTAAAACATGCAAGAATTTATAAAAACAATAAAAAGCTTTCCGGACATGGTTCGGAAAGCTTATATGGTTCATAAGATAGCCTTTAAACAAAGTCCTTGGATAATAATAAGTTACCTTTTTCTTTCTTTGATCGGGTCACTTATACCTTATACAAGAAACTTTGTTCAGGGTAATATAATAAACATATTACAGACAGGCGAAAGAAGTTATGCAGTTTTTGCATTTCCACTTATAGTGTTCATGGTAATAATTGTATTGCCAAGTATTTTGATGGTTTTTCAAATTTTTTGCAATAAAATATTTTTCTACAAAATAACCCAGTATTTTGATAACAAAATTATAAACAAAAGTGTTGAAGTAGACCCACAACTACATGAGGACAAAAATTATACAAACCTAGTAAACAAAGTTAGTGACAAAGGTGTGTATGTGTTAGGAAATTTTTATGAAAACTTTTGGGCGTTGATACTAAACCTTGTTACATTGGCTATAAGTGCGGTTACTTTGTATCATTTCTCAAGAATAAGTATGGTAATAATGATATTTACAACACTACCAACATTGTTTGTACAAATATCTTATGGTAGAAGTTCTTGGTTTATATGGGGTAATGATGTAGATACTGAAAAGCGTAAAAAATACTGGGCATATAGAAAATATTTCCAAGAATTCTCTACATATATTGAATTAAAACTAACTGAAGCCAGAGAATATTTTAGACTATTTAGGTCAAGTTTTTTAGAAGAAGTCTATATAAAGCAACTTAAAAATGAAAAAAATCTACGTTCTAGTGGTTTTGTTTCAGAACTTATTGCACAGGCTGGAATACTTTCTATCTTTATAATTCTTTTTAAGCAAGTTTTAAGTAATCAGCTTCAAGTAGGTTCGTTTATTTTCGTTTTGTCTGTTGTGTTAACGTTTACAGCTACGTTGGTATTTACTTTCAAAATTCTTAGTTCTCTTTACCCAGACTATATGTATATAAAAGATTTATATGAATTCTTGAATGTAGAACCGAAAATTAAAAATACTGGTACTAAAACATTAACCAGTGTGCCACCAGTAATAGAGTTTAGAAATGTTTCGTTTAGCTACCCAGGCACTAATAAAACTATATTAAAAGACTTTAGTTTAACTATAAACGCGGGCGACAAAGTTGCAGTCATTGGTCTAAACGGTGCAGGTAAAACAACTTTTGTAAAACTACTTTGCCGTTTCTACGATGTAACAAAAGGTGAGATACTTTTAAATGGTATTAACATAATGGAATACGACCTAGAAAGTTGGTATAAAAACATAGGTGTGTTGTTCCAGGAATATGGTAAATACCATATACCATTAGAAGATTTAATTTCTCTAGGCAGATACACGGGTACTATAGACCACAAGAAGCTGTTAAATAGTCTAAAAATTGCTGAAGCAGACTTTGTAAAGTCGTTACCAAATAAAGAAAAAACACAGTTGGGTAAAGAATATACCGATGGTGTGGATGTGTCTGTAGGTCAGTGGCAGAAACTGGCTATAGCACGTATGTTCTACCGCGACCCATCTGTAATGGTGTTAGACGAACCAACTAGTTCTATAGATGCCGAAGCTGAAGCAAAAATATTTGAAACTTTAGAAAAGTTTTCTAAGGATAAAACCATTATAATGATATCACACCGTTTTTCTACAGTACGTAATGCCAACACTATTGCAGTTATCAAGGAAGGTGCACTACATGAATATGGCACACACGAACAGTTAATAAAAAACAAAGACGAATACGCCAGACTGTTCCACTTACAGGCAGAAGGGTATAAATAGAATTATTAGGTTTTTAATAAACATTACTTATGCAAAACGAAATCGGTGCTAAAACAAAAATAGGAATTAAAGATTTATTAAAAACAATATTAAAAGTATTACGTTTTTCTTATCGAATAGATAAAAAAAGAACATTAATAATATTTTCTGTAACCATAGTCAATGCAGCTATAATGGCTGTGTCTGCTTGGTATTTTTCTGTTTTCTTAAACACTGCTATATATAACACCAGTCATGTTTTTCTAAGTACTAAAGTTATATTTGTTATCAGTATGATGCTGGGTCTTGGAATAATTCAAACAGTTATTACAACTTGGGGTTTTAGAGTCCAAAATATATTTTACAGAAAGATATTTACTGAAGCATTTATAGACAGAGCTTTGGCATCTGAGAGAATAGACATTCAAACATATGAAAGTTCTGATTTTACTTTACTTAAAAATAGAGTACAAATGTATTTTAGTAAAATTCAAAACTACCCAGATTTTCTACAAGATTTTATTGGTGGGTTAGTTCCGATGATAATCAGTACTGTTATTATTATTGCTTTAAAACAATGGACTTTACTGGCATTTGTAATGATACCTGCAATACTTAGTTTTTGGGTTGAAATTATGGACGGTAAAACAATGTGGGAATGCGAAAACATGGCAGGCGAAGAAAGAAAAAAGTTCAGCAGTTTTTTTAGTTTCTTTGATTCAAAAAGCTACATACAGGAAGTTAAAATACATGGTTTGAAAAATTTCTTTGTTAATGGTATTCGTTCATCTAGAGGTATTATTGATGACATTTTTACTAAAAGAGACAGAATTTATTTTCGCAAGAAAATGTTTGTGGGTCTTGTAACTGATATTTTAGAATTAGTAGTACCTGTTGTTTTAATATATCAAATTTTTACCGGGCACTTACTTGTTGGAACATTCTATTTTATCAACGGACGGTTTAGTAGTTTTACTAATAATTTTAGACAAACATTACGTACGTTAGGTCGTATGTACAAAGACACACCATATGTTTCAGATATATTAAAATATATTGAAATGCAACCAGTATTAACAAATGGAACTAAAACTATAGAACGTTTTGAAACTCTAGATGTGAAGGATCTAGGTTTTAATTACCCAGAATCAGACCGAGTTATATTGCATGATTTTAACTTCAATATAAAACGAGGTGAAAAGGTTGCGGTAATAGGTTTAAACGGTGCTGGTAAAACAACTATGACAAAACTGTTGTTACGTTTCTATTTTCCAACTTCAGGTTTAGTTCAGTACAACGGTATTGATATACGTGAAATAGATAAATATAATTTGTACCAACATGTAGGTTTTCTACCTCAGGACTTTGCTAAATTCGATTTAACTTTTGCCGAATCTATTTCTTTAGGTGACGCGGGTAAAAACATAGATAACGACAAAGTTATAGATGCTGCTAAAAAAGCAAATGTACACGAATTTATAATGTCGCACAAAGACGGTTACCAAACACAGATCGGTAAAAAATACAAAGACGGTGTCGAACTTTCCGGCGGTCAGTGGCAGAAAATGGCTATAGCAAGTATGTTCTACCGTAATGCCGAACTTTGGATTCTAGACGAACCTACCAGTGCTATAGATGCAGAAGCCGAAGCAAGTATATTTGAATCTTTGGCTGCACTACCAGACGACATAACTGTTATTATGATATCACACCGTTTTTCTACTGTACGTAATGCAGACCGCATAATGGTTATAGACCATGGTGGGGTAAAGGAATCTGGCACACACGAAGAACTGTTAAAAGTTAAAGACGGTGAATACGCCCGCTTGTTTGCCATCCAAGCAGAAGGGTATAAATAAACTTAGTAGTCCGACTACTAATAGATAGGACCTAAAGTCCTATCTAGTGCAAATACCCTGGTTTTACCAGGGTATTTTAGTGTTTAATGCCTTGACAAAATCATTTAAATTTGCTACAATAAAAAAAAGTAATTTGAAAATTTAACCCCCAAAAAAATGATACAAGAAGAAA
>CAIQAW010000052.1 GCA_903869875.1 Candidatus Nomurabacteria bacterium
AACACCCTTGTGTTCAAATTTGTCTGCATCGATTGCGGGTAGTTTACGGCGTATAGAACCAGTTGTAACTAACACTGTTCTAGTGTCAAAAGATTCTTCTGCGCCTGAATGGTTTTTAGTATGGACAGTAAAATATTCGTGTCCTTCGGTGTTTTTTTCTTTAGTTATGTTGTATACCCATAGGCCTTTTTTAATTTCGACAAAGTTACCCTTGTATTCGTTTACATGTGCTTCAAGACTTTTAGCTAAATCAGCACCAGAAATGTGCGGGCTACCTATCCAGTTTTGTATGTCTTCTGAAACTGTAGACTGGCCACCAATTTCGCCAGCTATAAGTATACTGTTAAGTTGTTTACGTGCTGCATATACTGCTGCACCTGCACCTGCGGGCCCACCGCCGATAATAATTAAATCTTTCATGTGTACATTGTCGCATAAAAAAACCATCTCTACAAGATGGTTTTTTTATGAGCTAGTTATTTTTTCCTTACTCTGCCCCTCTCCATTGTTTATGGAGAGGGGTCGGGGGTGAGGTTTATTTCTTCTGTCTTCGTAGGAATGCTGGAACTGCAGACCAGTCGTCTTCCTCAGGGTTTTCGTCGTCTATAACCGGAGTTTCAACTTTACGCAAGTATTCGTTTTGTGAAGTTGTAATACTTGGTTTAGGTTCTTCTGTAGCTACAGGTTGTTGTATTTCGGCACGAGTTACTTCACGTTTTAGTGGTAGTACTTGGGCTGAACCTATACTTGCATTACGTTCGAACAAAGGTTTCTTGGTCATTGAAGTAGGGAATCCAGTTGCAATAACGGTAATCTTAACTTCGCCTTTTTTCAGTCTGTCGTCTTGTGACATACCGAATATAACTTTAGCTTCAGCGTCGATAGATTCAGTTATAATTTTGGCTGCTTCGTGGACTTCTAGTATACCTAGGTCGTCGCCACCTGAAACGTTTATTAACACTCCACGTGCACCTGTTATAGATATATCAAGTAGTGGACTGTTTATAGCGTCTATAGCAGCTTTTTTAGCGCGGTCTTCGCCACTGGCAATACCGACACCCATCAATGCAGAACCTGCGTCATGTAGCACGGCACGAATGTCGGCAAAGTCGACGTTCATAATACCAGGGTTGATAATAAGTTCTGAAATACCTTCTACGGCTTGGCGTAGTACTTCGTCACACATTGCAAAGGCTTGTTTGAAACCAGTGTCCTTAGATGCAATAGTTAGTAGGCGGTCGTTTGGTATTACTATCAATGCGTCTACTTCTTGTTCTAATTCAGACAAACCGTTTTCTGCTAATGACAAACGTTGGTTACCTTCAAAAGAAAATGGTTTTGTAACAACACCGATTGTTAGTACACCTTGTTCCTTCGCGGCACGTGCAACGATAGGGGCTGCACCTGTACCTGTACCACCACCCATACCACAAGCAATAAACACCATGTCTGCACCCTTTAGGGCTTCTTGGATTTCTGCTTTTGTTTCTTCTGCGGCGCGTTTGCCGATTTCTGGGTTCATACCAGCACCTAGA
>CAIQAW010000053.1 GCA_903869875.1 Candidatus Nomurabacteria bacterium
ATTAAGGCTATTAAGCACAAAAAGATTTCACCGCTATCTTAGAAAAATAACGCCAAATCAGATTTCCATAATTCAAGATAAATTAATTAAATTGATAAAGCAATAAAACAAACGAAGCCCCCTTGCGGGGGCTTCTCGGTTGGCCTAATGGCCATTTGTATATACATTATATACCTACCATATTTTTTGTCAACAAGCTCTAAAATTCCCAGATGTAGGCCAGCCGTTTAATGGAACGTCCGACTGACACGATTCCCAGGTGTCCAACACCTGGGTTATCCACAGTTGGGTGGGGTTTGCCCTAAGTCGGACTTAGGGCTATATTTTTATGGGGTTTTTGCACAGACTCTTTCCTTTTTTAAAAAAATGTGCTATATATGTATGGTTGCTGTGGTGGTGTGTACCGCAGAACGAGCATTTGGCTCTATCGTCTAATGGTTAGGACACGGCCTTTTCAAGGCTGTAATCGGGGTTCGATTCCCCGTAGAGTCACACAAGCATGTAAATGCAAACTGCTTTGCGTTTACAGCGAAGTGTGAAGGCACAGCGATGTGTTTTGGAGCACTACGACAAAACAACGCGAGCCGGGGCCGAGAGCCCTTATGTCCACGCAATGCACTTGTGCATGAGTAGACTTAGGGACTCGTGGCACATGACTCAAGAAATTCTATTTCGAACACACCGAAAAGGTTGAATTGCGAAAACTTGGAGTAATTCAAAGACGGACTGAGCTATGTCGAAGGAGTCGGGGTCGCGGTATTTTTCAGCAGAAAAATAACTGTGACTACAGTCCATGTAATGGAAGATTCCCCGTAGCATGAGTAAACTTAGGGACTCGTGGCACACAAATTCGTAATAGCGCATTTAGTATCCGAATAAGTATTTATACATTACAAAAGCTATTTAGTATTTTCTACAGTTTTTAAATTTTCCTCAAAATTTTCTAATAGATCTAATGAATTTAAATCAATATTTTTGAATGCACTGAAGGCATCTTTTTCAGATATTTTATGTGAAATAACACGTGCATTTAATGTTACTACAGAAAGCAATAAATCAATTGTCTTACTAGTAGTGCTTTTATCTTTTTCTAAGTTTACTGACTTTAAAAAGTTTTGGAATTTTGGGTTTGAATATGATTCACTAATGAATTCATCCACTGAACTTAAGCCATAGTGATTATCTATTTCTTTTTTAGGAATATTATCTAAAACTGTTTGAAAAAGATGCCTATATTTGTTATGTATTGGTAACTTATGAATAGTGTTTTTTATTTCAGTAATTGCATAAATCATATTTACACCTGAAGAAATATCTGCACCCCTAAAAACGTGATGAAAAAGCTCATGAAGTATTGTTGCATAGAAGTCCCCAACTTCTGCTACATTGGCATATGTACTATCTATTTGCAATGTCTTTCTTGATGCACTATATCGTGCCATTGTATGATATAGTTGATCTTGTTTTAAATCACCCAAGTAATCTATTGATTTAAAAACCACCTTAATATCTTTAAGATTATTTAATCCCTTGATTTTTGAAAAAACTTTTTCAAAACCAGCATTAGTTTCAACAGACGATAGTTTATCTATTAATTCCTCTGCGTTCTTTACATTTGCGATGCCCAATATAAATATTAGTGGTTCATACGGATTATTCTTTATTTCATCAAGAATTCTTTGTTTTTCAATTCCTTTATTAAAGTTGTTACTGTTTTCAAGATTCATATTCATATTGTAACATTTTTGTGCTATCTTTATACTCCCTAAAACCCATTTACCCCGTCGAACAACTTTGGGTGTTTTTCGGCTTCGATTATAATGCGGTTCATCATGGCCACAGATTCTACTGGGTATTTACCCTGAGCAGTTTCTTCGGACAGCATTACAGCATCAGCACCTATGGTAACAGCATATTCAACATCAGTAACTTCGGCACGTGTTGGTGTTGGGTGTTCTGTCATAGACAACATCATTTGTGTTGCAACTATTACAGGCTTGCCGGCAGTTTTACATTTAGCAATTATTTCTTTTTCTATAAAAGGTATTTGTTCTAATGGAACTTCGTTACCCATGTCGCCACGAGCTACCATTATGGCGTCTGCAGATTCGATTATTTCGTCTATTTTTTCTATGGCAACTGCACGTTCTATTTTAGCTATTATCGGTACTACATAGCCGTTTTGTTGCATCAAGTTTCGCAAAATTTGTACATCAGATGCAGAACCAACATACGACATGGCCACGTAGTCTACTTTTTGTTCTTGGCCAAAATGTAAATCACGCAAATCTTTTTCAGTTAGTACATCTGTAGAACTATGTTTAAATTCATGCCCGTCTGCGGCCTGTACACGCGGGCCTGACAGGTCCTGCACTATTGGTATAGAAATGTTCATTTCGTTTGCTACCTGGCGTACAGTGGCTATATAGCCAGCATGTTCGGCATATGTACCCCAAGAAAAGTTTAGGCGTACAACACCCAGGTTGTTCTGTGCCATTTTTTGAATTGTTTCTAAGTCTTTACTTGCCGGACCGATGGTGGCAACTATTTTTACTGATTTCATTTTATGATGTTATGTTTATTAGTCTGTTATACTTGGCCATTCTTTCGGGTTTTATAGGCGACCCTGACTTTAAACCAAAGCAAGAAAAAGCATAACATAAATCGGCAATAAAATCATCGTTTGTTTCACCACTTCTGTGGCTAACTATAAGTTTAATGTCGTTGTTACTTGCCAGCTGCATGGTTGCCAATGTTTCTGTCAGTGTACCTATCTGGTTTGGTTTTATTATCATGGCATTTATACTGTTGTTGTCTATGGAACGTTGCACAAGTTGTTCGTTTGTAACAGTAAGGTCGTCGCCCATTATTATTGTGCCTGGGTGTTGTTGTTTTAGTTGTGCAAAACTGGCAAAGTCTTCTTCGTTAAATGGGTCTTCTATAGACAGTAAATTAAATTCTGCAATTAGTTCTGCATAAAGTTGCACCATATCTGCAGTAGTGTAGTCTTTATCATCTACAACATACACCCCGTTACTATAAAAAGACGAAGCGGCTACATCTAATGCTAAGCGTAGTTTGCCCACGTAGCCGTTTTCGTCTATGGCACGCTGTAGGTACACCAGTGGTTTACGTATGTCTGTAACAGGTGGTGCAAAACCACCTTCGTCGCCCAGCACAAGTTCTGTTACACCAGTATCTGACTTTATAATATTTTCTAAACTACGTTGCACTGCCAGGCCCATGTTTACAGCATCAGCAACACTACTATCTACTGACACTACATGGTATTCCTGAAAAGCCAAACCGTTTTTTGCATGTTTGCCACCGTTTACCAGGTTCATGTATATGTGTGGTATTTTTTGTGTAGGTTTTATGTCGGCAAGTTTTTGTAAATATTCGTATGTTTGCATACCACTAATGGCGGCACCAAGTTTGGCACATGCCACACTAACACCTATGGTGTTGTTTGAACCCAGTTTGTCTTTGTTGTTTGTACCGTCTAGCTGTAGCAGTGTTGCGTCTATACCAGCCTGGTCTAATACGTCGTGGCCTATTAACGCTGGGGCTATAATACTGTTACATACGTTTATAGCGTTTTGTACACCATGGCCGTCGGCGTCGCGTAGTTCGTGGGCTTCGTGGGCACCTGTACTGGCACCCGACGGTACTGCAAACGAACCATGCACATCAGCACAACTAACTGTAACCAACAGTGTTGGGTTACTACGTGAATCTAATATCTGTTCTGCAATTATGTTTGTTATTTGTGTGTTCATTTTATTTTTCTGTATATAAAACCATAAGGTCTGAGACATTTGCGCCTGTTGCGCCTGTTAACAGCATGTCGCCCGAAGCATTAAACGCTGGGTATACGTCGTCTTTGTCTAAACAGTTTTTAATATCTACTGTGTGGGTTTTAAGGTTGTCTATTGTTTGCATGTCTACCACGGCACCTGCAGCGTCAGAATTGTCCATACCGTCGGACGCTAATGGTAAGAAAACCATACCAGGCTGTATTAGGCCCATGTCTACAGACTGCAGTGCCATATATAGGTTTCTACCACCAGAACCACCTGTGTGTTTAACTTCTAAGTTAGGTTCACCGGCAGCCAGTACAACCTGGGCACCAGAGGTTTTTTGTTTATCAAATATTTTGCCCAATGCAATGTTTGTTTCGTCGTATAGTTCAGTAGAAACTATTTCTGTTGTTAGACCCATAGATTTTGCCTTTTCGGCCATGGCACTAACTGCAGTTGTGTTAGAAACTAAAACAAAGTTAAAAACTTTTTCAAAATAAATGTCGTCCTTGGGTGTTTCTACTAGTTCGTATGTACCAAGTTTTTCTGTGTCTATTATTTGTTGCGCATCAGAAATGGTGGTGTTGTCTTTGTATGTTGGGCCAGATGCTACGTCGTCAAAATGGTCGCCTGGAACGTCTGAAAAAACCAAACCTATAACTGTGGCTGGGTATGCAATTTTAGCTAAACCACCACCCTTTAGCAAAGACAGGTGTTTACGTACAGTGTTCATTTCCATGGTAGTTTTACCTTTTTTAATAAAATTGTCGTAAAGGTAACTACTTTGGTCGCATTCAGATTCGGGGTAACACAATAGTGCCGACCCACCACCTGAGACTATAGCTATAACAAGGTCGTCTGCACCAGATTGGTCTACTATATCGAATATTTTTTTGCCAGGCTCTATGTTTGCATTAGTTGGCCGTGGGTGTGTACCGGCATATGTTTGTATATATTCGCATGTTACAGCATGTAAACCTATAACCACACCTTCGTTTATTTTATTACCCAGAACTTTTTCCAAGGTCTGTGCTGCAGTACACGAAGCTTTACCAAAACCCACAACTTTTATTTTACTGAATTTTGTTAAATCAAAACTGTTACCTAAAACTGTCAGTATGTTGTTTTCTAATTTTACAGAATTTAATATTACTTGCTCGGTATTTATAGCGTCGTAACCGGCATTTGCTATAGCTAGGGCTGTTTTACGCGAGTTTGTAGTGGCTACATCGGCGTAGTTGTTAAACCATTGTTTTTCCATATATTTATAGGTATTTTTTAATTGTTTCGGCAGAATTTATAAATAAGTCTTTTTCTGTTTGTGTCAGTTCTACGGGCCACGGTTTTACCACACCAACAGCACCGACAACAGCAGGTGCACCCATACATACTGCGTCTACACCGTTATAGTTTTCTAACCTGTATGAAATAGGCAGAACTTTGTTTTGGTCTAGTAATATAGCTTCTACTATGTCTGTTACTACCATACCTATGCCGTAAAATGTGGCACCTTTTTCTTTGATAATTTCGTAAACTTCGTTTTTAACTTCATCTGTTATAGTTGCCATTTCTTCGGTCGAAAGCATTTCTGATATAGGCTTACCAGCTACAGAGACAGTGCTCCATGCAACTTGTTCGCCGTCGCCATGTTCGCCCATTACAAAACCTTCAATTTGTTTTGCATCAATGCTAAAACGGTGGCCCAGGTTTGTACGTAGTCGTGCAGTGTCTAAACATGTACCAGTACCAAAAACTTGTGCATGTGATAGACCAGACAGTTCCTGCACCAGGTAGGTTATAATGTCGACTGGGTTACTAACAACCAGCACAATAGCGTTTGGTTTAAAACCACCTATTTCGGTAATTATACTTGTAGTTATGGCTTTGTTTTTAGTAACAAGGTCTAGGCGGGTTTCGCCTGGTTTTTGGGCAACACCGGCAGTTAGTATAACTATGTCGGCTGTGCGTGCGTCGGCATATGTACCGTTTACAATATTACCTGTTTCAGTAAAAGAAATAGCGTCGCCCAGGTCCAACACTTCACCATGTTCCTTATCTACATTTACATCTATTAAAAATATTTCTGCAACCAGGTTTTTGATCAGTAATGCATAGGCAATAGTAGACCCCACCGCCCCTGCACCAACAACGGCAACTTTTTTAATCGATGTTTCGTTTGTCATAATGTGTATATTATAGCACATTAAAATACGCGAAACACTCCAAACCATATACGTGATTTTTTATAAACCTTGTGTTAGTATACACACATGCGCGGTTAGCTCAGTTGGTAGAGCGCGTCATTGACGTTGACGATGTCGGGGGTTCGAATCCCTCACCGCGCACAAAAAAAGCATAAGGTTTTTACACCATATGCTTCAGGCAAAGTTTATTTTGCTTTGTTTGGTTCTATTCCGAAGAATTCATGTAAAATAAATTTAATAGCAAATACTGAGTCGTCGATATTTCCGATATTGTTTATTAATTGCCACCTGTTTACTTTACAAGTAATTCTTTCATTCGCTGCTGCAAACAATCTTTCTGCATCCTTTTGAGGTGAAGAATCTTTTCTTTCAGACAACCTTTTTCGTAAGGTTGTATTTAGGTATATTCCGTTTGTACCAAAGTTACCTACATCAATCCTATCTACAGCGTCAATAAATATAACTCTGGCATGGTCTCCAAAAATTTCTTGCATTTTAAGAGCGCCTTTTACATCGCAAACATGAATTATCTTTAACCCTCTGTTTGACAACTGCCTGAATTCCAAGGCTGAAGTTCCATAAAAAAGGTTTTTGTAAACCTCTTCATGTTCAATTAATTCAGAACTGCGAATTTTTTCAAAAAATTCACTAACCTTAATAAAATAGTAGTCCACGCCGTGGGTTTCTTTTTCTCTTGGTGCACGTGTTGTGTAAGTGGTAGATTTTTTTAATATGTTTAAAAACATATCACAAATCATTTCAACAATGGTTGTATTACCACTACCAGATGTTCCGGTAATAATTAAGAATTTAAAATCTTTGGGCAATCCGAAACGTAATAAATTGTTTCTGACTGTATGTGCGTCGGGGGTTGTTATAATTTTTGACATAACTATATAATGTATTTTTTATTACAATAGCACACCTAAACACGCTAGTCAAATGAAGGTTTTTTTGCTACTATGTTGTTATGAATCCCGTTAGAAGCCGCGGTCGCAGTAATGGGTATTTAATACACAAGCAAAATATGGAAATAAATTATAAAGATAATAATGCAAATAGTGGTCTTTTGACCGCGACCTGCTTCTAAACGGGATGAACATCTTGTCTATAGAAACAAGTTGCGACGAAACCGCAATAAGTATAGTTAGCGCAAACAATACTGACAACCCAGATTTTAAAATTCTGGGTAACACTGTTGCTACACAAATAGAACTACATGCGCAATATGGGGGTGTTTTTCCGATGATGGCTAAACGCGAACATAGTAAAAACATTATTCCTGTTTTAATAGAAACATTGAAAAAGGCTAATTTATACGTGGAAGAACCTCACCCCCGCCCCCTCTCCATAAACAATGGAGAGGGGCAAAGTTCGATACAAGAAATTCTAACTCGCGAACCTGAACTACTAGTTTTATGTAAAGAATATTTGCCACATATAGGTAAACCAGATGTAGATGTAATAGTTGTTACCAGTGGCCCAGGCTTAGAACCTGCATTATGGGTTGGTGTTAACTTTGCCAAAGTACTAGGTACACTGTGGGGCATACCGGTAGTGCCTGTAAACCACATGGAAGGCCACATAATGAGTCCTATACTAACTACAGAAAGTACAATAAACGTTGCATTCCCAGCATTGGCACTACTGATCAGTGGTGGCCATACAGAACTAGTTCTAGTAAACAACTGGATGGACTACAATAAAATAGGCCAAACACGCGACGACGCCGTTGGTGAAGCTTTCGACAAAGTTGCCCGCATGATGGACCTACCCTACCCAGGTGGCCCACAGATTTCAAAATTAGCGGAAGAATGGCGTAATCTCCTCCTTAACCAAGGAGGAGTACCCGTAGGGGGAGGTGGTAACGAAATAAGCCACCACCCCGGTCTAACGACCACCCCTCCTCCACAAGGAGGGGAAATTAGACTTCCCCGCCCTATGCTACACAGCAACGACTACGATTTTTCTTTCTCTGGTTTAAAAACAGCAGTTTTATATGCAATTCAAGACATTAAAAAAGACGGCGGTGTACTAACTGACGAAACTAAAAAACAAATTGCGTGTGAATTTGAAAACGCTGCAACAGATGTACTATTAGCAAAAACTTTCCGGGCAATAAACGAATACGGTGTGCAAACACTACTTATCGGTGGTGGTGTTGCTGCAAATAAATTTATAAAAAAGTCTTTTACTGAAAAACAAACTGCCGAATACCCAGACCTAAAAATACTGTTACCTGAAAAGGACTTGTCTACAGACAATGCTCTAATGATAGCCATTGCCGGTTACTATAGATACCAAAACATAATGGCAGGCAACAAAAAATTCCCATTAGACTTTGCAGCTAACGGGAATTGGGGGGTTGATTCTTAATTTAGAACGTTCTTAATTTAGAACAATTTGATTTTATCCTCATTGTTTACCCTTTCTATAAAAACTGGGTCAAAATCATTTTTATCTGAGTCAAAATACGGGAACTTTCCCGAAAGATGGTTCAGCATGTCACTGCATGGTCCTAAATAAAACTTACTTGGTGATCTTTTAAAATCGACCTCTTCATTGGTGATTATAAAATTTGACAGGGCTAAGCATTTGTCTAAGTCAGGAAACTCAGAAGTCTCTAATTCCTTAAAATAGTCAAAACTATAACCTTTCAGCGGTTCTTCCATTTGAGATCGTTTATAACGAACTTCCTTACTTGCATCAATGCCAACAACTATGCCACCTATTGACCGAAAATATTCAATCTCAGTAGCATTTTTTAAAGACCGTACAAACACCACACTTCGATTAACGATCTTATCTAATTTAAGACTCTTAACAAAGTAAGCATTACCATAAAGGTGTCGCATAGTATTCATGTATTCACGAATTTCTGCTTTGTTTTCCGAGTTTATAACATGTCCAGAAGACATCTTAGAATCAAAGGCAGCAAAAGCCGACAATGAATAAACTTCGGTACAACTTAGTCTACCAGAAATATATTCTACGTAGGCTCTTTTACCAGCATAAATTGGTCCAGTAACAGCTAGAAGGATCGGTTTTTCAATGAGTATTGTCATAAAAATAGCGTTTAGGTTTTATATATAATAACACCTGGGCATAAAAATGTCAAAACATTCGCCCTAACTGTGGAAAAGTGCTATAATCCCCTTATGGAAAAAGACATTCCGGCTAAATTACTAGCCCCGTATAACCCTACCGAAACAGAGTCTCGCATTTACAAAATGTGGGAAGAATCTGGCTTTTTTAACCCCGATGTCTGCGTCGAAAAAGGTGTAACTGCACCTGACGCGCCAACTTATTCTATAGTTATGCCCCCACCAAACGTTACTGGGGTTCTACACATGGGCCATGCGCTGATGTTAACAGTGCAAGACATATTTATACGCTACAAACGTATGAACGGTTTCCGTACATTATGGATACCAGGTACAGACCATGCTGCCATAGCCACACAGTCTAAAGTTGAAAAAGACATACAGAAAAAAGAAGGTAAAACTAGACACGACCTAGGCCGTGAAGAAATGCTTCGTCGGATAGAAATATTTGCCCAGGAAAGCCACGACGCAATAGCGTCACAAATACGTGTTATGGGTAGTTCTTGCGACTGGACTCGAGAAACTTTTACATTAGACGAACCGCGTACACTAGCAGTACGCACAATGTTTAAAAAAATGTACGACGACGGCCTAATATACCGTGGCCACCGCATTGTAAACTGGGACCCAAAAGGCCAAACAACAATTTCAGACGACGAAATAGTTTACGAAGCACGCAAATCTGTTTTGTACACATTTAAATATTCTAAAGACTTCCCTATTGCTATATCTACAACTCGCCCTGAAACAAAAGTTGGCGATGTGGCCGTAGCCGTACACCCCGAAGACGAACGATATACACAATACATTGGCAAGGAATACGATGTGGTTTTTTGTGGTGTTCCACTACATATTAAAATCATCGCAGACAACGCCGTAGAAAAAGACTTTGGTACAGGTGCATTAGGTGTTACACCAGCGCATTCTATTATCGACTGGGAAATGTCTGAAAGACATAACTTACCTCAGCCACAAGTTATAAACGAATACGCCAAAATGACAGTTGGCGGCGAAGACTTGCTTGGTAAAAAAGTTAATGAAGCCCGCGAAGTTATAGTACAATGGTTACGCAACGAAGGTTTGCTAGAAAATGAAAAAGAAACTGACCAAAATGTTGCTACAGCAGAAAGAACAGGTGGTATTATAGAACCGTTACCTAAACTTCAATGGTTTATAAATGTTAACAAACCTATTCCTGAACGTAACAACAAGACACTTAAGGAACTAATGCGCGCGCCAGTAGCAGATGGACAAATAAAAATAATACCTGACTATTTTGGTAAAACATATTTCCACTGGATAGACAACTTAAAAGACTGGTGTATATCACGTCAAATATGGTACGGGCACCGCATACCAGTATGGTACCGTGGTGACGAAATATATACAGGTATAAATGCACCCGAGGGTGCAGATTGGACACAAGATGCTGACACTTTGGACACATGGTTTTCTTCTGCATTGTGGACATTTTCTACATTAGGTTGGCCTAACAATACAAAAGACTTAGAACTATACCACCCGACAGATATGTTAGAAACAGGTTACGAAATACTTTTCTTTTGGGTTGCCCGCATGATACTAATGACAGAATATGCATTAGGCACAATACCTTTTAAAAATATTTATCTACATGGAACAGTTCGCGACTCTAAAGGCCAAAAAATGTCAAAGTCATTAGGTAACGGCATCGACCCACTTGATATAGCAGAAAAATACGGTTCTGATGCAGGCCGTATGGCGCTGATAGTTGGTACAGCACCTGGTACAGATTCAAAAGTTTCAGAAGACAAAATAAAAGGTTACAAAAACTTTGCTAACAAAATCTGGAACATTACACGCTTTATTTTAACTAGTGCACCAACATATACAGACACTGCACCATTAACTGATTTAGACCAGGCACATTACAGTGCATGGCAGGACACAGCACGTGATATAACTAAAAACATAGAAAACTACCAACTACACTTAGCTTCAGACAGTATATACCACTACTTGTGGGACACTTTTGCATCAACATTAATCGAGGACAGTAAACCCATATTGTCAGGTACTGACACAGCTGCACAACAGTCACGTGCACGACTACTAAACCAAATACTGCGCGAATCTATAATTGTACTACATCCGTTTATGCCGTTCGTTACTGAAGAACTTTGGGCACTATTACCAGCCCGACCAGAAAGTCTTTCTGGCGGGAATAATAAACAACTACTATGCGTTACCCGCTGGCCTTACCAGGCGTAAAAGAATTTGCATACGCAACAATAGGTGGTGTTGGACCCACATTACTTTGGTTATGGTTTTGGTTACGCCAAGAAGACGAAGGCCACACAGAACCCCGCGGACTAATTTTACTTTGTTACATTATGGGTGGTTTAATGGTTATGCTTGCTATACCACTACAAAAACTTGCTAGCCATTTTACGGGCATGGTGGGTTTGTTACCTATAGTACTATGGGCCAGTATCGAGGAACTTTTAAAATACAAAGCTGTTTCAGTACTAGCATTAAAAAGTAAATTCGCCGACCGCGCTATCGACTTTCCTATGTATATGATAGCCGGTGCACTGGGCTTTGCTGCATGCGAAAACATTTTGTATCTACTACACCCAATAACACAGGGCGACATGACAGTTAGTTTACTTACTACAAACTTACGTTTTCTTGGTTCGTCACTACTACATGCCATGTCTTCGTCGTTGATTGGCATTAGTTTAGGTTTGTCGTACTACCGTGGTTGGGTAAGTAGAAAAATATATTTATTTTTCGGAATAATTTCTGCAATTGCCTTGCATAGTGCGTTTAATTTTTTTATAATGAATAAGACCGGTGTACACACATGGCAAACATTAGCTATGTTGTGGGTTTTCACGGTAATTACCATTCTCATGTTCGAGAAATTAAAACGTATTAAAACGCCCGCATACACGGGCATAATTATAAACAACAATGCTTAAAAAAAGATCTTTCTTTGAACGACTAACAGGCGGTATCAGACTAGAAGACGAAGCTGAAACCGAAACAACAACCCAACCTGAAAAATCAGTTGCTCCACAAAAAACCATGACCATTCACCCGTCGGGCGAATCTACAAACATAGTTGCAGAAGACGAACCCGAAGAAGGCCAGTTAACAGTGGACGTATACGAAACACCAAACGAAATAATCGTTCAGGCATTTGTTGCTGGTGTTAAACCCGAAGATTTGACCATAACCATAACCCGCAATACAGTTCTAATACGTGGACGCCGTGAAGAAAACAAAACCATAATGCACGACGACTACATTTCGCGCGAACTATACTGGGGTGCGTTTTCCAGAACCATTGAACTACCTGTAGAAGTAGAACCCGAAGCCGCAGATGCAATAGAAAAACACGGACTACTATCTATAAAGGTACCTAAAATAGATAAAAGTAAAAAAGCTAGTTTGAAAGTGAAGTCACTTTAAAACAAAACAAAAACCGCAAATGCGGTTTTTGTTTTTTGCTTGAGGGCGGGCTTGAAAGCCGACATCTGTGTGCCTAGGACCAGGGTTGAACTGGTGACCCTTCGCTCTTCAGGCGAATGCTCTACCAACTGAGCTACCTAGGCATTTAACTTTTTAATTATAGCAAAATACGTCCTTTTTGCAAGTCGAACTAGATAGTTTATAGTTTAGAGCATCTTGTGCTATATTTTAATTATGAGAATATGTAAACTTTGTAATAATACATTTAAAAGTTACCAAAGTAGATGTGTGTCTAGATGTGGTTCTTGTAATACAAAGATTAGACGTTTCAGGGTAAAAGATGCTGCAATAAAATACTTAGGAGGTAAATGTACAAAATGCAATTGGAGCGGGAATCAAGCAGCGTTACAATTCCACCACAAAGATCCAAAACAAAAAGATTTTACTATTGGAAATGTTGCAAATAAAAGTTGGGATTCGGTAAAAAAGGAAATAAAAAAATGCATTTTACTTTGCGCAAATTGCCATATGATCGAACACAGCACAAAAGATAGTGATGTGTTTATTAAAGAAGCCCTTAATTACAAGGGCAAAAGACTTATTTTATAAAATATTTTTATTTTCCGTTTACGCCGGTTTGACTTAGAAAGTCTTCGATGTGCTTAGCACCTGAAAGTGTTTTCATAAAGTCAGGCGAAACACCAGTTTCAGAACCATCGCCGCCTGTGTAGGTGTTTAACAACGTGCCCATAAACGGTTTAATAAAGTAAAATGAACCTAACGCCAGCAATATCAAGAAAATCCAGTACGCAAACTTGGAATACAAGTTAACTTGGTTTAGTCGATATATCTTTTTTAATAATTGATGGTTTTCAGCTTGCTGTTTTGAAAGCGCTTCAATCATTGCCTTTGTTTCAACGTCCATTGGCATAGTATAGCAAATATACGTAAAATTTCAACTATTACAACATCTGTCAAATATTGCATATTTAGGCATAAAAAAACCCAGTATGTTGTACATACTGGGGCAGAAGCAATTTTTATTTTAGAACGAATGACTCGCTCTATAACTGAAATTCTTCTTTCCATGGCATTTGCCATGGAGTTGACTCTTGTTACTGCAAGAACTTAATAAAATCAATGCAGCGATAATAGTTATAAATGCTTTCATAGTAAGGGTTGTTAAATAGTTGTTTTGTGGCTTAAATTTCCGTTTTCAGAAACTAAAGTCACAAAACAACACCCAAAATCAAATAACCTTATCTGTATAAAGTATAGCATATATTACAACATATGTCAATAGCCTACAATTTTAAGCTATATTTAAACGAATTTGTGCCATCGCCGGGAATCTTCCCTTACAGGGACTGTAGTCACAGTTATTTTTCTGCTGAAAAATACCGCGACCCCGACTCCTTCGCCATAGCTCAGTCCGTCTTTGAATTACTCCAAGTATTCGCAATTCAACCTTTTCGGCGTATTCGAAATAGGATTTCTCATACACAACGAAAAGCTTTTCGATATCCCGGACACAAGCCAACCCAGTAGGTCATTTTGAGGAATGAGCAGTTTGCTTGTTCGATGGCACCATATATAAAACCCCTTTTCAGAGGTTTTATATATGGTGTGTTTATTAAACCATATCAGAACCTATTTTCAAAACAAAGTATCATAGCGTTCCCCGC
>CAIQAW010000054.1 GCA_903869875.1 Candidatus Nomurabacteria bacterium
CTTGTTCGTAAACTATACCTGTTTCCTGGTCTGCATACCGAACTACAGGTACATAGTCTGTAGTTGTTTTTGGTTTGCCTTGAACTAAGTTTTCTGAAACAAGTCTTTCTACACCTTTAGTAAACAACCCATACCCTGCTACTGGACGGTAACTTATTTGGTGAAGCTTTTGTATTTGAGTTCCAGATTTTTGGTCTGTACTACTATTAGTGTCACTGTTTTGATTAGTTGTGTTGTTGTTTGAGTTAAAAATAGAATCAAACAACGTAAAATCTTTTACACCATTCGTGTTTGTTGTTGGTGTTTGTTGTGTTGTGTATTTTTTATATACATAATAACCACCAAAACCAATAATGGCACAAATAATTACTATTGTTAGTATAAATTTTCCTCTAGTCATTATGGTTAGTATACCATATATTAATTATCTTGAGCCAGACACTGGTCGTACATTTTCTTTCTTGTTGCCGCTTCTTGTAAAACATATGTATTTGTTGTATCACAACTTCCAATACCATACATTTTATAGGTTTTAACTACGTCTTTACCGCATTTTTCATAATCTACTTGTAGCATTTCAATACCGAATTGTATTGCATTGTTTGGGTCCATCATATCTTTAGGAAACGCTGTTTTTGTGGTTGTTATTGGATATACAGCCCCTTTATCCCAGTTTGCACCCGCAGTACTACCTGTAGGAAAAAATGTAATTTGTTTCAAACCTATTCCATGAGAGAATCGCCAGTCTAAACCAAGGTCATTAGCAGAAGGGTTTTTGGCTTTAAAAATACTAGAACCCACATCGTCGTTTAATAAATCTGTTTTTGTCATTGAACCACTGTCTACTGTAAATGTTGCACCACTTTGTTTTTTACCAGAATTTATAAAAGTTACTCTAGATCCAATGTCTGCGCTAGCAACGTTTTCATCGTGCCCTACTACGTCAGGATGGCCACCACTTTCACGTTGTATTGCAACTTGTGCTAAACAGTGCGGTATTTTGTCAGTGTGACCAGAATAGTTCATGTTTGTAACAAATGTTTTTATTTGGTTATAGTAGTCAGTTCTTTTAAAATCTACTCCACCGATCGCGTCGTACATTTTTACCTGACTTTCACCTATTATAGAAAACAACGTACCGTTTTTGTTTACTATGTCCACTTTTGGTGCACCGAGATGTATTGTAACTAATTTAGGGTTAATGGTGTATAGAATAAGGTATGAACCAAGAGCAATAACAATACCCATTATCGCATTTATTATACGGTCTTTAGATTCTGACTTACCAAAAGGTGTTACAGACCACATGGTTTTTGCGCCGTAGTATATTATTTGAAAAATTGCTATCAGTGCTATAAGGCTGTATGTAAGTTTTATTAAAGCTTGTAGGTATTCGTTAAAATTGTAAACAAGACAGTTGCCTTGGGCGTCTTTTTCTTTACACAAAGAAGCTGTGTTAAAACCAGGTAGCTTAGTTAGAAACTGGTAGTCGTCTGTTGACGCTAGTGTTTTATTACTTGCGCTTGTGTTTGTTTGTTGCCCATTTAATACGTCTGGGACAGTTTTTGTTTGTGTAAACAGTAGACCTTCTTTGTTTTTTAAGGTAACTGTTACAGATATTACTTTACCCTCGTTTCCGGCAGTAGATATATTTTCTAGAGTGTATTGTTTAGTGGTTTGTGTTATAGCCAAAGTGTCTGTTGGTTTTAAGTCAACCTTACTTTTTGTTGTGTCCGCATTTGTTAGTGTGAAGGTTACAACTTCCCCTTCTGGAACACCTTCGTATGTTGCAATAAGTGTTATTATTGTTTTTGAGCTAGTTATATTTTTACCGTAACTAAACTGTTTTAGAATGGTCGTTGGTTTGTTTGTTCTAACGGCAATACTCATTTTTGCGTCTGTGGCCACACTGTTTATATATGGCTTTATAAACAAAGTATAGTCTGTTTCTGGAATAAGGCCGGTTATTGTACCTGAAAGAACTTTATTTGTGTTTAGATTGAAGTCGCCAGAACTAATTTTTTTACTATTTTTTGTTTCATATGTTGAAACTTGGTATTTTTTACCAGCAATACCAAAAGCAGTGTCGTCTGAAAAATCCAGATTCATTGTTATTTGTGTACCCTCTCCAGAAACTGTAGAAGTAGAACTTTTTATTATTTGTATAGGGCCATCGGTTGGGTAATATTCGTTAGTTGTCCTTTGGTTTAATACTTGTGCAAATATTGTCGTAGTAATACCAAACAACAAACAAATTAAAACACCAAAACTAAATACTATATGCTTTTTCATACACACAGTATACCACGGGCTATAGTGTTAAGAGAAGACTTTTTTTAACTGATTGGAAAAAAGTATTTGTATTTTCTATAGAAACATTAAACAATGTTGTTCC
>CAIQAW010000055.1 GCA_903869875.1 Candidatus Nomurabacteria bacterium
AAAAATCTAAATATTTATTTTACTAAACGATTAAACGGTGATGTTGTTGAATTATATATCAATGACAACCTAGGTAAATTTAACGCTAGCATACTTGCATCATATAGACCTGACACTTCTTTGCTATACAGAGTGCCTTCATGGGATGCAACAAAGGAAGAGTTAGATGATTTGACCTCAGTAATAGCAATCGGAATTCATAAAAGATTCAAAGATATTGATCGAGTAAAAAGAAGTCTTTGGACTAATTACAGATTTACAAATATTGAATTTCTATTCAATGAAGAAATCAATGCACGTGCCGATTCTGCCGATCAAATGATTAATGAAAACGTTAGTATACTGGAGTGTGTAAAAAACATAAAATCAGAAATATCCTTTTCTGCCGAAGAAGTTTTCTATATCTTAAGAATCATAAAACTCCTGCCCCACTACGTAAAAAATTATTAAAAATGAATCCCCGGAATTCCCGGGGGTTTTATTATGCCTATATTGCAAAATTCCAATATCTATGATATGTTTATACCCATATGATAAATGTTGAAGTAAGTAAAAATGCAAACGAAAACGGCACCAGTTTGATCCGCCGTTTTACTCGTAAAGTTCAAGAAACTGGCATAATCCAAAAAGTTAAGGGCAAGCGCTATGCAGAACGCCCACAATCAAAACTTGCAGAAAAGAAGTCTACACTTAAGCGTCTTGTTAAACGAAAAAACAACGACAAACTTCGCAAACTTGGTAAAATAGCTTAAATCTAACCTACAGTAGTATGAGTAATACTGATATTACAAACACATCTAAAAGCAAGCTTCCGGGCTTGCCTTTTGGTTTTTCAATAGACCAATATAAAAACGCAGTGCTAGGCAAAAAATACGAACTGTCTGTTGTATGCGTACCACCTGCAAAGGCCCAACAAATAAATATACAAACACGTAACAAAGACTACGTACCGAACGTATTAGCGTTTCCACTTTCAGACACATCAGGTGAAATAGTTTTATGTTTGTCTAAAATTAAAAAAGAAGCACCTCTTTTCGGTGACACTTTCGAAAACTTTTTTGCATTTTTACTTATCCACGGCATGCTACATTTGGACGGATTAGATCATGGTAGTATAATGGAAGAACAAGAAAGAAAGTTTGTGAAAAAATTCAAGATAGTTCACGAACAATAAACTTTTTTTGTTGAACTAATTATGAAAGGTACTACTGTCGGCATTGATATAGGCACATCTATGGTACGTGTTTTTGTTACGTCTAAAACTGACAAAAACGCACTGCCTAAATTGGTAGCTATCGGCACAGCAGTGTCACGCGGTGTAAAACAAGGCTACATAGTAGACCGCGAAATGGCTGCCCGTGCTATACAAACAGCGGTCCGCGATGCTGAACAAAAAACTGGCCTTAAAATAAAACGTGCATACATAGCCGTAAACGGTATTGGACTTAAATCAGAAGTTGCTATTGGTAGTACAACACCATCAAAGGCTGACCGCGAGGTAACAACCATAGACATACAGAACGCAGTTATAAACAGCGAACAAGGTATAGATACAGAAAACAAACGCGCTATACACCGCATACCTTTTGCCTACCGCGTAGACGGCAAAGAAGTAATG
>CAIQAW010000056.1 GCA_903869875.1 Candidatus Nomurabacteria bacterium
AAATAAAAAATAGTAATTTATATGAACATTAGAAAAATTATAATTATATGTGTATGTTTAGTGGTAATAATTTTTACTGGTTTGTTTTTTGTATCTAAAAATAGACAAAGTTCTTATAGTGGTCCGATACAAAAAGTTAATTTACAACTTAAATGGAAACACCAGGCCCAGTTTGCAGGCCACTACACTGCTATAGAAAAAGGTTTCTATAAAAATGAAGGACTAGACGTGTCTGTAAAACCATATGAATATAACGAATCTGTGGTAGATACGGTTGTTTCAGGTAAAGCAGACTTTGCCACAGGTGCTGCAGACGAAATAGTTTTTGCTAGAAGTAAAGGTATACCAGTAAAGGCTATTGCTGTTATATACAGAATTAACCCCATAACTGCATATACATTAAAAACAAGTGGTATAAATAAACCACAGGATTTTGTTGGTAAAAAAGTTGGAATAGAAAAGTCAGCAAATGTAGAATATTTATACAAAGCCATGATGTCTAAACTGGGTATAGATAGAAGTAAAATCAAGGAAGTTCCAATGGGTTATAATGCGGACGAACTAATAAACGGCACTGTCGATGTAGCAACGGGCTACATAACTAACGAACCAAACTTGGCAATAGAGTCTGGCCACCCAGTAAACACTATACTTATGGCTGACTACGGTGTAGATATGTATGCAGATGTGCTGTTTACAACTGAAAAAATGATAAATGAAAAACCAGATTTAGTAGAACGTTTCCTTCGTGCGACGATAAAGGGCTGGCAGTATTCATTAGAAAACGAACAAGAAGCAGTTGACATAACCATGCATTATGCAAATTCTAACAGAGAACACGAACTGTCTATGTTGCGTACATCAGCACCGTTAATACATACCGGCTCGGCAAACCTAGGTTCTATGGACCTGGCTGGTTGGGAAAACGTACAGAATATATTAATAAGTCAGAAACTGTTAGCAAGTCCAATAGATATGGACGACGCTTTTACAACTAAATTTATAGATAAAATATACAACAATTAATATGAAGTTAAATCTAACAAAAAAATTAATATTGTTTATAGAAATAATAGTTGGTTTTGTTGTTGTTTGTGGTGGCCTGATTACCTTTTTCATAGTACAGAATTCATTGCAAAAACAAGTATATTCGCAGTTGCAAAGTATTACACTGTTGAAGAAAAACAGTGTTAATTTGTATTTGAAAAACGGTATTACTGAAATAGAATATTTGGCTAATAAAAATAGTTTAATTTTTGACTATATTAATAAGCCAACAACTATAAATGAATTAGACTTACGAACTGAATTTGAAGACATAACAAACGAAAATAAAACACTAACTGGTGTTTCTATTCTAAACAAAAATGGTGAAGTTTTGGTTTCTACAAACACTGAAGACGAAGGTAAAATTTATAGTAACGAAGATTTTTTTAAAAAAGCCCAAATACAGACCACTCTTCAAGACTACTATTTTAATGTAAAAACCAAGGAACCGGCCATGTTTGTGGCTAGTCCTATCTTAGACAGTACTGGTAAATTTGTAGGTATGGTGCTTGGCAATATAAGTGTCAAAGATATAAATGAAATAGTTACATCACGTTCTGGATTAGGTGAAACAGGGGAAACATTTATAATCAATTCTTTTAATATGGTTGTAACCGACCTAAGCAAAGAAACTGATGCTGCTTTTAGAAAAACTATATACACACCAGAAACAAAAACATGTTTGTCTGGTAAGGAAGTTTCTACTGTAACAGCAGACTACCACGCAGACAGTGTTGTAGGGTATTGGAGTTGGTTTCCAGAATTGAAATCGTGTGTTGTAACTAAAATAGATTCAAAAGAAGCTTTTGCGCCAGCACGAAACTCTGCCTTATGGTTTATCTTGGTGCTACTAATGCTGGCAGTAGTTGTAGGTATTATTGGTTTTATTGGTGGTAACTCTTTCATCGGCCCACTTAAAAAACTACGCGACCAAATACAAAAAGTTAAATCTGGAGAATTTGATGTAACCGTAGACATAAATACAAAAGACGAAATAGGCGACATGGCAGATGTGTTTAATGACATGGCTAGAAACCTTTCAAAATATAAAAGCACAGTGGAAACAGAAGTTACAGATAGAACAATGCAGCTAAATGAAAAAGTTAACGATCTAGAGCAAACAAAAAAAGCAGTAATAAACCTACTTGAAGACATTGAAAAACAAAAGAAGCTTTCTGAACAACAAGCACAAGAACTTGAAAAATTTAAACTAGTTATAGAAAACACTACGCAACACGTTATAATAACCGACCCAGACGGTGTTGTTATATATGCCAACGCAGCCGCAAGTAAAATTACAGGGTACGACAATGCTGAAATTATAGGTAGTAAACCGTCTTTGTGGGGTAGACAAATGCCAAAAGGTTTTTATGAAGACATGTGGAAAACCATAGGTGTAGACAAAAAAACTTTTGCAGGTGAAATAGAAAACAAAAGAAAAAATGGCGAAGTATACATTGCTAAATCTATAATATCACCAGTTTTAGATGATAAAAATAATGTTAAGTTTTTTGTTGGTCTAGAATCTGATATTTCGAAAGAAAAAGCATTGGAAAAAGCACTAGTAAAAGAAAAAGAAAGTGTGGACCAAAAGGTTATTGAGCGCACACAAGAACTAAAAGAAGAACGTGCCAGATTGTTGGCGTCGATAAACAGTATACCTTTTGGTTTTATAATTGCTGATGGAAGCAATAATATAATAATGAAAAACACAGCCATAATGGATATATTTAAATTCAATGAAGAAAAAAATATATCGTTTACAGATGTTGTAAAGTTTTTTGGAACTACATTTAATTTTGAACATAAGGTAGAACAGTGTTCCCGTGACAAAAAAGTTTGTGAACTAAACGACATATTAGTCGGCAGTAAAATATACCGTGGTATTATAGCGCCCATTATAGTTTCAGAAGAAGACACATCAATAGGTTATATATTCCTATTAGAAGACATAACAGAAGCCAAAGTTATGGAACGCAGTAAAGACGAATTCTTTGCAGTAGCTTCACATGAACTACGTACACCACTGACAGCTATACGAGGTAACAGTAGCATGATACTAGACATGTACAAAGACAAAATTAAAAGCAAAGATGTTACAGAAATGTTGGTTGACATTAACGATGCAAGTAAACGTTTGATAGGTATAGTAAACGACTTCTTAGATGTATCAAGACTAGAACAAGGTAAGATTGAAATTAAAAATACAGAGTTTGGTATTTCTAGTACTATAAATAAAGTTATAAAATCTGT
>CAIQAW010000057.1 GCA_903869875.1 Candidatus Nomurabacteria bacterium
GTGGAGTTTATAACTCACAAGACTAGTATAGCAAAACTGCAGGATTTGTCAAGTTTTATAAATTTTGTTTATTGAACTTATTTATAAACTTTATAGTTTTGGCATTCATTGTACCGTCTGCTTTTAGTTTATTAGCCTTTTGGTAGTTTATAAGAGCTTTTTTAGTAGCTTTACCAAAGTATTTGGTTTCGTACCCCGCAGACCCCAACCCTTCAGTAGATACTATAAAACCATTTTTATTTAAAAACTTTTGCAGTTCCAAAACTTCTACATTTCTACTACCTATACGTGTATTTTTTACAAACACAAATGCAGGCACTGGTGCTGTATTTGTAACCGGAACTTCGTTTTGGTTTTTAGGTTGTTCTGTATTAGGCACTATTTTGTTTGGTGGCAATTCTGTTAATATACCACCGGCACTATTTGAAGTTGTTGTTGGTGTAGTTTCTGGTGTAGCAACTGGTAATGTAGCCATGAAATAGTTTTTAACAAGGTCGACTGGCCTGTTTTCTATATTTATAGGGTCTTCTGTTACAAATGCGACCTTAGAACCATCTGGCGAAATTGTTGGGTATATAGTTGATCCTGTAGATTCTGATTCTGTAATACCAGAAGGTACACGTACTATAGACCCGTCTTGCATGTCACGCACAAACACATCGTAATTTTCGTTAGTATCATTTGCAACTAAGCCTGGCGCGTCTGAACTAAAAGACACGTAACGCCCGTCGGAAGACAAACTGGAACCAAAAGTTGAGCCCACTGTTTGGATACCGTCAGAAGCAATAGAAACTAAACTAGTTGTACCTGTTTGCATGTCACGCATAAATACATCTGCTTGGTCGTTTATGTCACCTGTAACCAAGTTTGAACTATTCGAATCAAAAGAAATATATCTACCGTCATCTGATATAGATGGAAAAGTAGCTTCGCCATTACCAGCACCAGTACCTGCAGAGTTATATGAAACTAAAGTAGTTGTACCTAGTTGTGTGTCACGAACAAAAACATCTTGTTGTCCGTTTGTGTCTATATCTGGGACAACATCACCAAAAGTTTCAAATACCACATAACGACCATCGGCAGATATTACAGGATTGCCCGATGAAGCACCTATTTCAGAACCATCGTTTTTAACTGAAACACGTGTTGTGGTGTTTTCTTGTAAGTCACGAACAAATATGTCAAATTCTCCATTTATATCGTCTGCCACCAAGATAGATGAGGCAGATGAAAAAGCAACATAGCGCCCGTCGGCAGATATACACAAAACTAAAGTTGTGTCGTCTGATTCTGTTCCGTCTGTTGCCACAGATACACGTGTTGTTGTGCCAGTTTGCGTATCGTGCACAAAAGCGTCTTGTATGCCACTTGTGTCTCCGGCTACTAGATTTGTAGCATTTGATATAAACGCCACGTAACGCCCGTCAGCTGATATAGATGGCATTATAGAACTTTCGTTACCTTGCACACCTAAACTAGATACAGACACACGCGTAGTTGTGTTTAGTTCTGTGTCGCGAACAAATATATCTGGCCTGTTGTTTGTATCATTAGTAACCAAATTTATAGACCCGGAACTAAATGCCACGTAACGCCCATCTGTAGAAACATTATTTCTGTATTGAGAAAATTCATCAGGGGATGAAGAAAAAGCATATGTGGTATATATGTCTGACATATGTGTAGTTGTACCGGTTTGTGTGTCGTGTATAAAAATGTCGTTACTATCCAGAGTTAGATCGTTATCAAACAAATTTGAAGCAAGGGAATAAAAAGTAACATATCTACCATTTGGTGATATAGACGAAGTATACGAATCTGAATTTGCCTCTGCCCCACCAGTTACAACAGACATACGAGATGTGGTGTTTAGTTGTGTGTCTCGAACAAATACATCGTTTACATTATTTGTGTCACCTGCAACCAAGTTACCAGAAAATGAATGAAAAGTAATGTACCGCCCATCTGCAGATATTGACGGCACGTGTGACTCGCTAGTTGCCTCTGATCCTTCATTTGAAATTGAAACACGAGCAGTTGTATTTTCTTGTAAATCACGAACAAATATGTCGTCTGTTAAATTTGTATCTCCTGCGACAAGATTTGTAGCACTGGATTCAAATGCAACATAACGTCCGTTTGCGGAAATTATAGGAAAAGTTGAAAGTGCATCACCCTCAGTACCGTCTGTAGCAACAGAAACACGCGTTGTCGTACCTAGTTGTGTGTCGCGGACAAACACATCTGCATTATCATTTGTGTCACTTGCATCAAAATTTGATGCATACGAATAAAATGCAATATAGCGTCCGTCTGGTGTATATGCTAAATCAAAAGAATCGTTATTGCCAAATTCACCACTGGAAGAAACGGAAACTATTTCAGTATTACCAGTAGAATGAGTGTATTTGTAAACCTGAAAGTGAGGACTAAGTAATGACACACCATAGTACAATGCATCACCATTGTCTAAGACCCCTTTACCACCATCAGTCATAGAATTTGAATTTCTTATAGGTACAGTTGCGTCGCCTATGTCTATTTGAACTATGTCAGATGTTGCTGCAAAAGACTTTACACCTAGAAAAGGTAATACGCAAACCAGGTATATACCCAGCAGTGATATACATATGTGTTGTAACTTTTTCATATAGAGCCATTATACTACAAATTAAGACAAAATATAGTCTAAAAAAGAGTAAAAACCTTTCCGTTAGGAAAGGTTTTTACATATTCTGTGCTCGTAAGCCGAATTCTGTTCTAATGGTATTTATCTAGGAATAGTATTACTACTACCCTCAAGCGACTCTTTCCGACTTGCGTCGGAACACGGTCTTGCACACGAGTAAGGATTTAGCCGTTTCACTTTTATGTTTCCATAAAACTCTCCCTTGCGGGAGCCTAGCCTTTCGGCATTGGCGTCTCTGCTCGCACCTCTTAACTTACGTTAGATGGGTGTTACCCACTACTTGTACTAATTAAATAGTTATGTGTTCGGACTTTCCTCACTCCGACGCAAGGTCGGAGCGTAACCACTTCGGCACAGAACTTTTTAAATATAACACTATTTTTTGCAATTGGCAAATAAAAAAATCACACCGTTTTAAAGTGTGATTTTTTTATTTCCTATCTGTAACCTGTAAACTGTAACCTTGTTTTTATATCTCACAAACCCCACCTACACATGCCAGTTCCTTTTTCACTTCTGTTTCGTCTGTAACTTCGTATGTCATTATTTTTGAGAAGTCGATGTTAGCAACTGTACCCTTTAGTTCGTTATAACGTTGTTCGGTTATAGCTTCGTATGGTGCTAGTTGGTAAATGTGGTTTGAACGTGGCAGGAACGACAGACCCCCAACTATGTCCCAGTTTTTGTAAACCCAACTTGCTACCTCTATCCATTCGTCGTCGCCTACTGAAACTGTTACTGAAGGGTTGTGTTCAGTGTAGTTTACTTTTACAACTTTCCAGTGTTCTAGTTGGTCAATGGCGTTTATGTCGTCTTTGAACACACCACCTTTTGGTGCCTTAACTGGGAATTCTAGAACGAAGGTATGTGCTGTGTCGTAAGTTTGTCCAACTTCTGGGAAGTGTGGCACACCTTGGTCTTTTAGCATTTTAAACAATGCGTCGTTAGCTGATATACGAACACGGCGTATGTAGTACTGACTGTGGCGTGGGTGCATACCAGAAGACGAGTCAACTGTTTGAGAAAGGTTACCTGAAGGCTTAACACATGTTATACATGTAGATTCAGATACACCAAGACGTTTTGCATATAGTTTGTTTATGCGTATTGTTTCAGCACGTAGTTTTGCTAGCACTTTTGGTGCACGAGCAACTTTACTGTCCCATTGGCCGGTTATAGACACACCTAGCAAACGCTCCTTTTCACAGTTTTCTTTCCATTCTTTTGAAAGGTAGCCGAATTTTGTTAATGAAGACTGGTATGTACCTAGTATGGTTGCGATGCGGATTTTCTTCATCAATGTTGCCTCGGTGTCCTCAGCGCGGGCTACAACTTCAGATAGATTACAGAACTGTTTTGAACGAAGAATAATTTCGCCACATGGGTTTGTACCAATTGGTTTTACAACATGGTTTGCAATATCTATGTAGCCGTCTTTCTTAAGCAATTCTACACGGCGTTTTGGTAGTTGGTCTGGTAGACCACCGCGGTTAAATATACCACGTTCGCCTGAACCAGACTTCATCAAGGCTACCCATTCGTCCATGAATTCTTCGGTACTTGGTTTGTTGTTGTACACTGCCGAGTTATTAGCCAACATACGTTGTCCGTCTGTGTTCCAGAACTGACCTTTTTTAGCATCACGCATTGCGTCGTCGTCTAGGTCAGAAAGTGATATTAGTGCACTGCGACGCACACCACCTGAAACTACAACTTCGCCTATTTTACATATTATGTCATGCGCGTCGATGTTTGTAAGACGGCGGCCTTGGCGGTGTAGAACCTTGGCACGAGTAAAATCAAGCAAGTCTACAAGTGGTTGTGGCCCTGAAGATTTGCCGCCCATAGTAGCTAAACGTGCTCCAGATGGACGTAGTTGAGAGAAGTTAAACTTGATGTCGTTACCGTCGAACCAAGTTTGCATACCTACAGCAAATGCGTCTGCCCAACCTTCTTTTGAATCTGCCACTGTATATGTAGGCATCATTTTACCTGTTTGGTAGGCTATCTGTGGTAGCGCCTGAATGTTCTGACTTTCTATAGAAAAACCAACACCAGTTCCACACATAGATATGTATATTATTTCAGCAAAATCCTGAATAGATTTTGGTGCAGTAAACGAACAGTTATATGCACATACATTTGTTGCACGTGCTGGTTTGCCAGCAAACTGCATTAGACGCATAGAAGGCATGGCTTCTTGTTTTAAAATAGATTCACGTATTTCTTCGTATTCTTTTTTGTTTAATGCGTCACCTATGTTTTCACGCATAAAATCCATATAACGGTCGACTGTTTCTATCCAACATTCACGGCGACCTTCTTCTTCGATCCAACGTGCATATGTACGGTAGTAAACAAGTTCAGCAAGCTTGTTTTTGAAATATTTTGAAGATTCTTCAGCTTTTTTCTTAAAATCCTTTGTAACCACTACACCTTCTTCGCGAAGTTCACTACGGCGACTGCGGAACAGTATGTACGACTTGGCAGTTTCCAGAAAACCAGCACGCATAAGTTCAGCTTCTACCATGTCTTGGGCCATTTCAACAGAAGGTATAAATTTGCCTTTCTTGTTTTCTTTTTGCAAAGCAAGTAAACCCTTAAACACAGCATGAGCTATAGCAACTGCTTCGTCTTCGCCGGCGTTTTTTTCTTTTGTGTCTAAGAAAGCTTTGTATACAGCGTTAGTAATACGGTGTACATCAAAAGCTATTACTTCGCCAAGGCGGTTACGAAACTGTTTTATTTTTGCTAGTTCTGCTTTCGAGAAACTTACTTTTTTGGTCATAGGTATTTTGTTAATAATTGCTAATAAATTTTTGTCTAACCATTGTACCGTGTTTCGTTTAAAAATTTAAGCATATGCAACGTTTTTACAGCCAAAAAAGACCATAACAAACCAATTTGGCCCTGATGTAAAGCAAAACGGAAAAATGTTTTTATATAGTTAGCTATTTTTTGCCAAGGTATACTATGTCCCCGACTTTTATGTTTTGTTTTAGTATTTCACCTGCTGTAACCTCGATTACGGCGTTGGCAATATTGACATTTGTAAAAGTTTTTGGGTACGTTTCTGGTTGTACGTTTTGTTCTGTGTAGACAACACTACCTACGCCGTCTGCGCTAACGTTTACCCATATTATGTCTATTGCGTAGCGCATGTCCTTCATCCAGAAACCGTATTTACCAGGTGTATCAAAAATAAAAAGCATTCCAGTTTGTGGTTCAAGTTTTTTAGTTCCAGACAAACCTTGTTCACGGCGTTCTAGTGTGTCTGCAACTGACACATTGTATGTAGTACTGCCTATTAAAACACGTTTTTGTTGTAATGGTGCATTGTCGTAAACAGCTGGGTGCGTTTCTTCTTTGCTATATACAACATAACCAATACCAACTATACATACAGCAGCAAGTATGCCAGATATTATTTTGTTTTTTATTTTTTTATTTTTGAACTTTTTCATATAGATTTATTACATAACTATTATAGCAAAAAACACCACGTTTGTGGTGTTTTTTGCTAGTAAATTATTTTTTATTTATTTACTTCTTCTTTGCAAAGTAGTGTCTAGAAAGTACTATCAGTAGTAACAACATGAACGTTAGTAACAACCAACCGAACAATGATGTTGGGAAAAACCCTGTACCGAAACCGAACAATGCAGCAGCACCCTGGCCGTTACCATAACCAAACGGGTCGGCAGCTTTGTCTAGTATTGTACTGTTACCTTTTACTGAACCAGTTTGAACTTTAGTAGAACCACCAGTAGATGTGGTGTTCAAAGTTTTAACATAGTTAGTGTCGCCACGAGACACAGTAGACTGGTCCATAGCAACTGCACGGTAGTAGTATGTAGTACCAGGTTTAAGACCGGCTATACTTGCAGAAAAAACATACGAATTGTTTATAGCTACATACTGTTGTGCTGTAGTTTGGCCTAATGCTGTAGTTGGACCGTATTCGAACCAAACACGTGCATTAGTTGCAGTACCATAAACTATACCACTGACAACAATACTTTTTGTTGTCGCAGATTTAGCTAGTATGGTAGTTGCACTGATGTGGTTTGTGTTTGAACCGCCACCACCGTTACCGCCGCCGCCGTTTCCACCACCACCATTGCCACCACCGCCGTTACCGCCGTTGTATGCCAATGTGTCAAAGAATAAAATGTTTCCGGCATATACTGTACCTACACTGTTTGTTGCAACAGCACGGTAATAGTATCTAGTAGATGGAAACAAACTAGAAGCAAAATGTATACAGTTACCACCAGTACCTAATACCTGACTTGGTGTACGGTATGACATGGCACTGTTTTCGCCATATTCAAAATACACGTTTACAGTAGAGTCGCTACCAGTTGTATACGCACAAGAAATATTTGCACTATTAAAAGTAATATTAGAAGCTGAGCTATTATATACAGTTGGCAACACGTTTGAACCGCCGCCGCCACCGCCTCCTCCACCACCGCCGCCACCGCCATTTGTAGGTGATGTGGTAAATTGACCTATAGTTACAGCAGTAGTTGTACCAACAGTGTTTGTTGCAACAGCACGGTAGTAGTATTTAGTACTTGGGTTTAAACCAGTAACATATGTAGTACATGTTGCACCTGTTGTAAGTGTTTGTGGATTTGTTTTAGTTGCTAGTGTTGTAACAGATGTGCCGTATTCAAAATAAACAGAGGCAGTGTTGTCGCTACCTGTGTTTATGGCACATGTAAGGTTAACACTGTTTGTTGACGGGTTTACTGCACCAGTAGTCATAACTGATGGTTTTGCACTAACTGTTATGTCTGTTACAAAATTTGCAATAGAACCAGTTGGAAACTGTCCATGGCCTTCGCCTAATATACGATAGTAATAACGTTTACCTGAAGTTAACCCAGTTATAGTTTTACTGTATGACAAATTTACACCAGTTACGGCTTCGTGTGGGGTGTCTGTAGAACCAAAGAAAGCACCGTTGTCTGCATATTCAAACCAAACGTTCATAACAGAACCGTCAGTGTTGTATGTACCGTTTAGTGTTGCAGTTGTTGCAGTGGCCGTATACGAACCGGTTTGCATATTTGGCGCCGCCATAGCCTGACTGGCACCGAACATAGCAAAAGCCGCACAAAATGCGAAAACAAAGCTAAATTTTTGGATTGTATTTTTCATATGTATATTATATCGTATTTATAAGGATATTTTTGTATTATAGCAAATTTATATGTTTTGTCAAGTTTAGGCTTGACTTTTAAGGCTAAATCTGCTATACTACAGGTAGAAAATTCTAATAAATTAACCGTTTTTTCCAATTAAATATGCGTAACAAAATCATCCTAATCACTACCCTATTATGGGCCTTCGTTGGAGCTGTACAAGTACAAGCTCAAAATTCTGTAAATTTTTTCTTCGCAGTAGGCGGAGCGAAAACAATAACCGGAACCATCCAGTTTACTGGCGTAAAAGACAGTATATACACTGTCACCTCTTACTATTCATACGGACCTAACGGAACGTTATGGGCTATGAAAAGCCGTCAGTTAAAAGCAACAGGGCTATTGCAAACATTTACAGACACAATAACTGATTCAAACAGTGCAAACAGTTTGCCTGTTTCAGATTCAATTTGCGTTGTTGCCAGACTACAGTCACCCGGATTTGTAGATACGTTATCTAACAAGATATGCGGAATATCTGTAACAGAGACCCCAAAGAAACCAAAAATTTCAGCAGTGTCTAAACCAAATGTTACACCAAATGGTAGCGGTTACTGGGTTAACAAAGTAGAGACCAATGTACTAGCAGTAGTATACACGTATGTATCACTAGATAGTATTGGAACATACAACCCATTAAATAAACTTACGGACAGCATACTAATTATGGGTAACCCAAACTTTCCGAACATTACAGTTTCACTTGGAATCTGCCCGCCATTTAAAAGCATGTGGGCAAGATCAGTTATTGTAAATGCAGCTGGTAAAGACAGTATTGCACCAACTAAGACTGACGTTTATTTTCCACCGGTACCTGCAACATGTGAACTTGATTCAGTTGCACCGTACAGCAACAAGTTCGGCATACGAGTTAAAACCGTAGGTGCAGGACTTCCGACTGACGGAGGTATCGAGGCCCAGAAAGCTGGCACTACAACATGGTATTCTGTAAGTGATACATTTCATGTATCTGGGCAAGGAGTTCAACCTTCATGGGTTAACACCTACCCGATTTTTGATCCTGAAACAGCATACTTCATTCGTAGTTGGGTCTATAATGGACTTGGAACTAAGAGTTACTCTTATGTTTCAGCTCAGCCTTATTACACAAGTAAAGTAAATAATCTTGGTTATTTTGCAATAAAAATTAACAAGGTTGTCGAAGATACTCATGGAGGAATCGATGTAACACTTACAACAAACACTACAAACAACACTGTTGCAAACGCGTACATTAAAATTTCTGAAAACAGGAACTTTACACCAAGTATTATTAAAGGTCCTTACGTTATTACAACAAGTTCTGACACTCGAACAGTACATATTGCATTATCCACTTCAGGTACATTTCACTTTACAGGATATGGTATGGACAACAAAGGTGTTCAGATTGACAGTTCAAACGTATTGACTATCACAGTCCACAACTGGTCTGTGGGTATGGACATTAATAAAGACTTTGCAATATTGCAAAGTGAATCTGGTGTCCAATACCAATTAATTGATGTGACTGGAAAAGTAGTGGCAGATGGTTTTACTGAAAACGCATTTGAACAAATTAATTTAATAGATCTACCAACAGGTATGTATTCGTGCATTTTAACAAAAGACGGATACAGACAAATCGGCAAGATAATTAAATAAAAAATAACTCTGTGGAGTTTAAACTCCAACACAATTGTGTTGGAGTTTTTTGATTGCTAACATTATACAACCATGCTATGGTTAAGAAAAATACATTAGATATGGCTCTATTTGAAAACACGAAACCTGTTATAATATGGTTGCCTGTATGGTACACATGCCGTTGTGGTGGCGATATACTACAAAAAGTTGAAAGATATAAAAGGATTTGGGCTTATGGTGGTAGATATGCTGGTGCTTCAAGACCTTACTACATACCTGAATCTATTTATAAACAAGAGTTCAAATGCTCAGAATGCGAAAGGAAATTTAAAACTACAATCTTTCTTAGGAAGAAAAAGAAACCTATACTAGTTTTAGAAAATGGTGA
>CAIQAW010000058.1 GCA_903869875.1 Candidatus Nomurabacteria bacterium
CTCACCCCTGGCCCCTCTCCTACATTAGTAGAGGGGGAACATGAAAGTTATTTACTTTTTCCGTGGAATTTCTTATGAATATCTCGTAGTTGTGAATCGGTAACGTGTGTATATATCTGTGTTGTGGCAATGTTTGCGTGGCCCAGCATCATTTGCACACTGCGTATGTCGGCGCCGTTAGACAACAAGTCTGTAGCAAAACTGTGGCGTATAACGTGTGGGGTAACTTTTTTTGATATACCGGCCATAATGGCATAGTGTTTAATAATGCGTTCTATAGAACGTGAAGTTAGTCGTGTGTTGTTTTTAGCCAGTGAAATAAACATAGGCTCAGACATGTCTTTTCTGTTTTTAATATATGTCTGTACTGCATCCTTAGCAGTTTCTGACAAGAAAACCACACGCACTTTTTCGCCTTTACCACGGATTGAGAATTCGTCTTTAGACAGGTCCAGGTCGCGGTTTAGTGATGCTATTTCTGAAACACGCAGACCAGTAGAAAAAAGTAGTTCTAACATAGCCCTGTCGCGAAGTAGTTTTGTTTTATCTATACCTTCTGCAGTAGGTAAATTTATTTCAGGTGCATGCAGAAGCCTGTTTAGTTCGTCTACTGTTATCAGGTCTAGGTGGCGTTCTTTTAATTTGGCTAGTTCTATACGGTCTGGTGGTAGGGAAGTTACACCACGCTTCATTAAATATTTTAAGAAAACACGTATGGCTATCATGTGGTAGTTTTGTGTATTCTTTTTCAATGTTGCTGCTACTTGGCCCTTAACCTTCATGCCGGACTGTCTGTTTAGATATAGGCGGAATTCACGTACAACGTCGTCTGTAATGTCAGTAGGGGTTTTAATATTCGACACAGTAAAAAACCTTGTTAGGTACCTGTCGTAATTGGCCACTGTTTTTAAACTTTGGCCTTTTTCGATTTCAACATATTCAAGGAACTGCCTTTTACATGTATTAATGTCATCCATGGCTAAATTATATCACAATGTCGCACAATATTGCCTTGCGTTTATATAGTTGACAAGTTATACCATATCTGCTATAGTATATTCAGCTGAGTTCTACTAAAAAAGGCTACCTAAATGGTGAAGAATAAAAATAAACAAATAATAAAAAAACTTGTTGCAGTGAAGAAGAATAAACCTAAAAACTCTGAACCCCCTGTTGAAGAAAAAATAGAGGGTATTAGAGAAGAAATGGGTATGCTACAAGTGTTAATATACGAATTTTCAGAGCCAAACGCTGTGAAAACAGAAGAGGTTCATGAAACTGTTAAGTTTTCTGAGGTAAAAAAGAGTGTAAAATTCACTCGTGAAAGAGAGGTAAATTACGTACATTCAGAAAATGCTTATGTAGCAACAAGTGTTGCTGTACATGATCTAGTCAAACAATATAAACCTTGTTTTGACTAATAATATGGGTGCGGTTTTTTGTGAAAAGTCGGGGAATTCCTCGACTTTTTTTATTGCCTAGGTATTTAGACCGACCCTTGCATAATTTGTCAATATATGCTACATTATAAACACTATGTTAACAACAAAGAAAAAGCAGAACGTAATAAAAAAGGTGCAATTGCACGACACAGACACAGGGTCTTCTCCTGCGCAAATTGCTATTTTATCTGCTAGAATAGACGAACTTTCTGGCCACTTGAAAAAACACAAGAAAGACAACCATTCACGCCGTGGTTTGATAAAAATGGTAGCTGACAGACGTAGTCATCTTAAATACTTGGAAAAAAACGACAAAGCTCGTTACGACCAAATGATAAAACTTATCAAGGCATAAAATAAAAGAACTTCGTTAAAACGAGGTTCTTTTATTTTCTATGGTATAATACACACATGACAGTAATCAAACAAAAAGAACAACGTGTGGGTATATTTATAGATGCACAGAACATGTACCACAGCGCTAAAAACCTTTACCACCGCAAAGTAAACTTTGCCGCCATTATGCGTGAAGCGTTGGCTGGCCGTAAACTGGTACGCGCCATTGCATATGTTATAACTTCAGATTCAGGTGAAGAAAAAAACTTTTTTGATGCACTTATAAAGTCCGGTATAGAAACTAAAACCAAAGACTTACAAACTTTCTACGGCGGTGCTAAAAAAGCCGACTGGGACGTAGGTCTAGCAGTAGACGCTATTAAGATGGCACCACGACTAGACGCAATAGTTATTATTTCAGGCGACGGAGACTTTGTACCCCTAGTAGAATACTTAAAAACTATGACCCAAGTAGAAGCCATGTCTTTTGGTAAATCTACATCTAGTAAACTTATAGAATCTGTAGACGACTTTATAGATATGTCTCTAACACCTAAAAAATATTTGATAGGCATGAAGTAGTTTATAAAATATAGTTTGTACCTTATGGGAAATGTTCCACAAAAACCACAAATACAAAATGAAAACATCCTTGTAGAACAGGGGGCTGTTCATACTTATGAAAAAGACATGGAACAAGCCCTACGTGGGGAACAAAGTGGCTTAGTTAAAGAAACCATCGAACGTGCCCGCGAAGACCAAAACGCTCGGGGCAGTATAGCCAGAGAAAAAACCAAAAACCAAATTTTAATTTGGCTAAGCGTGTTGTTTATATTAGTTAGTCTTGGCAGTATTTACTACTCTTGGACAACACAACAGCAACTATCTATACCGGCCACACCTACTATAGTGCCTGTGGTATTTTTCAATACAACAACCCAGCCAACAGTACTGCCCAGTACAACACGAGTTGTTTCAGACATTATAATGCAGGCAAAAAACGAAACCCTTAGCCCAGGTACACTACACAGAGTTTTGTTTACAGATACAACTAACACACCTGCATCGAGCATTTTACTATTCCAAAGTTTAGGCTGGCATATAGACGAATTTCTAACACATAGTCTGTCAGGCAGAAGCGAAGTAGGTATATATACAAATACAGATGGAACAAAGTCACCGTTTGTACTAGGCACAACAGATGGAACTGATGCAGCATACCGTGGTCTAGCCACATGGGAAACTAAGGCGCTAGAAGACACGGCAACATTGTTTGACATACAAACTAAAACCATAAACGACGCATTGTACCAAAAAAGTTTTGAACAAATAACAATAAAAAACAAAGACGGCCGTGCGCTATACGACGACCAAAACAAACCCGTAATAATAATCGAGTTCCTTGACAACAACCATTTTATTGTGACCAATTCTAAAGACGCCGTCAAAGAAGTCTTAGTCCGCTTGGCCAAAGAACAAAGTAGAAATGTTGCCCAATAATGCTATTTTTTGGGTAAAAACTATTTGCTATTTTTGTGGTTATGCTACAATATACGGAACATGAAATTAGACACAAACTACAAACAAATACGTGAAGGCCTATCTATAGAAAAAGAAAAGATAGAGTCTGAACTAAAGGACATTGCCAGCTACAGTGCTGAAACCCGTTCATGGGAAGCAATGCCTACATCACAAGACGACGGACCAGAATCTGATGCGGTAGATTTAGCAGACCGCCTAGAAGAATACGAAACACGCAGTGAAATGGTTCGCACACTTGAAAAAAGATTAAACTCTATAAACAGTGCAATAGAAAAAATAGACGCAGGTAAAGGTTTCGGTATATGTGAAGTTTGCAGTAAACAAATAGAAGGCGACAGACTTATGGCAAACCCTTCAGCAAAAACATGTAAAGAACACATGAACAACAGATAAAAAATAAAACAGTTCACAATATGAACTGTTTTTATTTTTTATCTGTTGTTATATTATTTCTACAGGTTATAATATTTATATGTCATTCGCACGGTTATATAGTGCTCAGATGCAATTACTAAAAGGCCAGCTTGTTACTGTCGAGGTAGATATATCTCGAGGGTTAAATGCTTTTTCTATTGTTGGGTTGCCAGACAAAGCAGTAGAAGAAGCCCGAGATAGAGTTGGTGGTGCGTTGAAAAATTCTGGATTTCCTTCACCAAAACATACAAATGTAAAAACAATAGTTTCATTAGCACCGGCTGAACTTAAAAAAGAAGGTGCGTATTTTGATGTAGCCATTGCATTAGGTTTTCTACTTGCGTCAGACGAAATACGTTTCGACCCAGAAGGCAAAATATTTATCGGTGAACTTTCTTTAAACGGCGACATACAAAATGTGCGGGGTATTATACCTATAGTCCAAGCCATGCAGAAAAAAGGTATACGTGAAATGTACGTACCGTGGGGCAACAGACGTGAAGCTGCATTAGTACCAGGCATAACAATATACGGAGTAAAAACATTCCGTAACTTAGTAGACCACCTAGACGAAAAAATTCGTGTAGAAAAACCCACACAACTTTTCGAACAACCACAAACAGAAGTAATTTACACTAATACATTTAGTAGTGGTATAGATTTTTCAGATGTACGTGGGCAGGAAACAGCAAAACGCGGACTTGAAATAGCTGCAGCAGGTGGCCACAATATAGCTATGTACGGCCCACCTGGTACTGGCAAAACCATGCTAGCACGTGTGTTTGCCACATTACTACCACAAATGGACCTGCCGGACGTATTAGAAGTTACAGGTATACATTCTGCTGTGGGTGTAAACGAAAACGATATTGTTACTGAAGTACCGTTCCGTAGCCCACACCACACCGCTAGTTATGTTTCTATGGTAGGTGGTGGGGCTAATCTACGCCCTGGCGAAGTAACACTGGCACATAAAGGTGTTTTGTTTTTAGACGAATTTCCAGAGTTTGATAAAAAGGTAATAGAAGCATTACGCCAGCCACTAGAAGACAACGTGGTGTCAGTTTCGCGTGCACGTGGTACTGCCAACTTTCCTTCAAACTTTATTTTAGTTGCCGCCATGAACCCATGCCCATGTGGCAACCTGGGCAACAAACAAAAACGCTGCATATGTAAACCCAACGACATTGCCCGTTACCAACGCAAAATTTCTGGCCCCATTATAGACCGCATAGACATATGGGTACAAGTTGCCGATATAGATTACAAAAAACTAGCTGGTGTAGGCACCGGAGAAAAAACAGAAGTTATAAAAAAACGGGTGCAGTCTGCCCGCAACAAACAAAAACAACGTTTTACTAACCACAAGAAAAACATAACAACAAATGCAGAAATGAATGTTAAAGACCTGGCCGTACATGCACAACTTGCACCCAAGGTCCGCGACTTGCTAGACCAATCTGCAGAGAAACTACAACTATCACCCCGGGCATACCACCGTGTTATAAAACTTGCCCGCACCATAGCCGACCTAGCCAACGCAAACGAAATAGAAACCACACACATTCTGGAAGCACTACAATACAGACCAAAGTTAGAACAATATTAAAACCGATTCGGATGAATCGGTTTTTTTATATTTTAGTCTTTACTGTTTGCGTCGCCGGTGGTGCCTTTGGTTGAAAATGGGTTCTTTGCACCACGTATTTCAAAGTGTGAATGTGGTCCTGTCGAGTGTCCTGTAGAACCAACGTACGCTATTGTTTGGCCCTTTGTTACAGACTGACCAACAGTAACTATGTTTGATGTGTTGTGTGCGTAAAGTGTTTGTGTGCCGTTAGGGTGCTTGATAGCAAGATATGTACCGTAACCACCACCATATGTACCACGAGAGTCGGCAATAACTACACCGTCTGCAGCAGCCATAACAGGTGTGCCTTTTGGTGCAGAAATATCGATACCGTTAAATGCGTGTAGACCCTGAGTAACAATACCGCCACGAACAGGGAACATGTAGTAACCACTGTATTCTGCAGCATTAAAGCCCCAAGTCTTTTCACCCCGTGCACTGCGCATAACAGCGTCGCCAGATTTTGGACCTGATAGGTCAAGTTCGCCAGTAGATTTAAGTTTGTAAACGCCTTTACCTGTATATTTACCAGTTTGAGATTTAGCTGTAGTACCTTTTGCTGTTTTATTTGCAGGCTGGGCGACTGTTTGTTGTTCACCGTTAGGTATTATTATAACTGTGCCTGGTTCTACAACAGTGTCTACTGTTATGCCGTTAAACAGTTCTATGTCAGAGGTGTCTGCACTATATTTTTTAGCAATAGACTTTATAGTGTCGCCCTTTTTAAATGTATAACGTAGGCCAGTAACAGGTAGTATGGTAAGCATTTGGCCTTCCTTAAGGGTAGGGTTTTGACTTAGGTTGTTGGCCCAGATAATAGTGTTTGGCGTAACGTCGTATAGGTTTGCCACTGTTTTAATAGTGTCGCCTTTTTTAACTGTATATAAACTAATTTGGTCTGAATCTGGAACGTACTGTTCTACATCTAGGGCAGTACCCATAGGGCCCACATCTGTAGACAAAACACCGTCGTCTGACAATATAGTAGTGTCAACATCGTCGCCACCCAAAACAGTAGAAACAACGGTAGATGGGTCGGGTAAAACTAGGGTTTGTGAGTTTTTGGTTATTTCAACCTTGCCTTGGGCGTCTGCTATTTTGCCTAAAAAGCTAAAAATACCCGCGTGTACGTAGGTCGGAACAAATATGGTTAGAGTAGCTAAAGCAATAAAAGCTTTAGAAATAAGGATTTTTTGAACAAAGCGGACCAAAAGGGTGGGGGGTACGGTTTCGCCGGTTGTTTGTTTATTATTAGGTAACATAACGTAGGCCAGGGCCTTACCTATACAATGGTAGCACGCTAAAAAACAGAGTCAACAGACAAAAAGTGCAAAAAATGTTGTAATAAAGGCCTATTTACAAGGGTTTTAAGCCAAAAAACTCTGAGAATCAAGCTTTTTATGGTATTATTGGACATATGCATTATCTAGAAGGCCTAAATGAAGCCCAAAACCAAGCCGTAACCCATATAAATGGACCACTTTTAATAGTTGCCGGGGCTGGTGCAGGCAAAACCAAGACTATAACCCACCGTATTGTACATCTTATATATAGTGGTGTTAGACCAGACCAGATACTGGCCATAACGTTTACCAACAAAGCAGCCAAAGAAATGCGTGAACGCGCCGAGAAAATAATACACCAAAACATAGAAAACGTAGTTGGCATGCCCACACTACTAACATTCCATTCGTTCTGTGTACGTATATTAAAGGAACAACATGCATTATTAGGGCTGAAAAAGCACTTTGTTATATTAGACGAGTCTGATGCAGTTTCTATGATAAAGGAGGCAATAAAGTCTATAGGCCTCGACCCTAAACAATACGAACCTAAAAAAATAAAGGGTATTATTTCACGTGCTAAATCAAACATGACAACACGTGAACTATTTACCGAACGGGCAACTTCTACTATAGAATCTATCGTGGCACGTGTTTGGGCGCTATACGAAAAAGCATGCAAAGACGAAGGTGCAGTAGACTTCGACGATTTGTTGTTAGAAACAGTTTTGCTATTTGAAAGACACCCAAGTGTTTTAGAAACGTACCAAGACCGTTACCCGTATATACATATAGACGAATACCAGGACACAAACGAAGTTCAATACAGACTGGCAACACTGTTAGCTAAAAAATATAAAAATATTTGCGTGGTGGGTGATTCTGACCAGACTATATATACATGGCGCGGTGCAAACATAAAAAACATTTTACAATTTGAAGAAGACTACCCAGACGCATTAGTAGTTCTACTAGAAGAAAACTACCGTTCAACTAAAAACATTATTGCGGCAGCAAACAGTGTAATAATAAAAAACAAAGAACGTAAAGACAAAACTCTGTTTACCAGCAAAGCAGACGGCGACGCAATAGGGGTGTACCAAGTTTTCGACGAAAAAGTTGAATCTAATTTTGTAGCAACACAATGTTTGCAGTTAATAGATGAAGGCGTTAGTCCAGACGACATTGCTGTATTGTACCGTGCCAACTTTCAGTCTCGTGCTATAGAAGAAGCCATGTTAGACAACCACGTACCATATACAGTTTTAGGTACAAAGTTCTTTGACCGCAAAGAAGTTAAAGACGTATTGTCTTATTTACGTGCAGCGCAGAACCCAGATTCATTGTCTGACATTAAACGTATTATAAACTTTCCAGCACGTGGTATAGGCAAAACAACATTAGCAAAACTTTTCGCAGGTATGCGCGACCAGTTGCCACCAGCTATGCAGAAAAAGATTGAATTGTTTTACCACCTATTAGCAACAATAGATGCATATGCAACAGTAAACACACCCAGTGAAGTTCTGCGTTATATAGTTCAAACAACAGGAATAGAATCAGAACTTAAGGCAGGTAGTGCCGAAGACATAGAAAGACTAGAAAACATTAAGGAACTAGTTACACTTGCCCAGAAATATGACGAATACCCATTGGAGGAAGGCATAGACCACCTACTATCAGACGCGTCACTAATGAGCGACCAAGACACCCTAACACACACAGAAGAAAAGAAGGGTGTACGTATGATGACAGTCCATGCATCAAAAGGTTTGGAATTTCCATATGTATTTATTGTTGGACTAGAACACGGACTGTTTCCACACCAACGCGACGGCCGTAGTAGTGAAGCCGACAAAGAAGAAGAACGCCGTCTGTTCTACGTAGCCTTAACACGCGCTGAAAAAAAGCTATACTTAGTACATGCAGAACTACGAACCATATTCGGCATGCGACAAATAAATTCACCCTCAGAATTCCTGTTCGATATACCAAACGAAATAATTGAAGTAGAACACATTCATGGACCACGCGAAAAAACAGTTTATTTTGAAGCTTTCTAAACCACCACAAACCTCACCCCCGGCCCCTCTCCTACATTAAAAAAAAGGGGGGGAATAATATAAAATGAAAACTCACTCACCTAAAAAATCTCTTGGACAGAACTTTCTAAAGTCACAAAAAGCTTTAGCGGAAATTTTACATGCCGGTTCAGTTTCTGTGGGTGACACTATTTTAGAAATAGGCCCAGGTAAAGGTGCATTGACTGAAAAACTTCTTTCCACTGGTGCACATGTGGTGGCCATAGAAAAAGACCAGGAACTAGTTCCATACCTACAAGAAAAATTTGCTATTGATATAGAAAAAGGCTTGTTTACATTAATAGAGGGCGACATTTTAGATTTTGATATCCTAAACTGTAAACTGTTAGCTGACAACTATAAACTTGTTGCTAACATTCCATACAACATAACCGGTGCCATAATACGCATGTTTTTAGAAAGCAAAAACCAGCCTACAACAATGGTACTACTTGTTCAAAAAGAAGTGGCAGTACGCATAGCCCGCGACAAAAAGGAAAGCATTCTGTCTCTTTCAGTTAAGGCATACGGCACACCCACATATGTTTCCACTGTTTCAAAGAGGTATTTTAACCCTGCCCCTAAGGTAGATTCAGCCATAATAGCAGTACAAAACATAAACCGAAATAGATTTGTTTCACAGACACACGAAGCTGAGTTTTTCAAATTAGTTAAAACAGCTTTTGCCCATAAACGCAAACAACTGGCAGGTAACCTTAAGGAAGGTGGTTATAGCACAGAATGGATAAATGCAACTTTTTCTAATAACAAAATACCCGAACATGTCCGCGCAGAAGACATACACATACAAACATGGATAGACATGTCTAATAACATATAAATGTTATTGCTAAAACAGCACTATGCTGTACAATATATATATGTATCGTGCATATATATACCCTATAGTTACTTTAATAATACTTGGTAGTTTTTTTACACTACCTGCAAACGCCCTTACCATAAAAAAACCATTAGCTTCTTTTGGCGGTAGGGTTATTCTGACACAAGTACCAGGTGTTACATGCACAGGTCAATACTGGCTAATAACAAAACCTAGTGGCGGGTTTCCTATAAACACACCACTGGTTATAGAGGCGACCAAAAAAACCATTACCCCAGGAGCAAACATTTTAGGCTTAGTAAACCCAGTGTCTGACATGAACACATGTTTTATACCAACACCTACAGGGCCAATATACATACCTTCATGGCGCATAGACACTGCACACATGGGCGTTTCTACTATTAGACCTAAACTAAGATAAACTATGAACATTCAACCATATTTACCAAGTGCATTATTTAAAAAAAGACTAATTGTTATTAGCGCAATAGTAATTATTTTAATATTAGTACCTAAAATATGGGTATTTATTGCTTCAAAGATAAAAACACACCGTATAACTGACTCTGAAGCTGCTGTTATAGCAGCCACAGATACAGATGGAGACGGTGTTTATGACTGGCAGGAAAAACTTTGGGGTACAGATATAAACAATATAGCAACATTTGGCGTACCAGACGCAACATACATAAAAAACAAGCAGACCGAACTAACAACAAACGACACAGCAACAGACAACAAAACAGATATATTAAGTAAACAACTTTTTGCTACAGTTAACGCAATAAAAGCCAGCGCAACACTGAACCCGTCTGACAGTTATAAGGAAATAGCCGACAATGTTGCCCAGTTTGTTACAGACAACCCAAACCCAGATGTGGTGGTTATAACAAGTAAAGACATAACAGTGGTACCAAACAACCCGACAAACAAAAAACTGTACGCAAAGTCTATAGGCAACCTGTCAGATACATATTTTGGTAATAATACTAAAATAGGAACTGAAACAAGTATTTTATATTACGCATTGATAAACGAAGACCCGGCACACCTACCAGACCTGGACCCTATTATTTCAGACTACGAAACATTAGCCAAAAAACTATCAGTAATAAAAGTACCCGAACTAACTGTTGCCGACCATGTACAACTAGTAAACGCACTTTATGCAATAAGTTCTGCATTAACAGAAACAAAGTCTTTGTTTTCTGACAGTGTTATTGGAATCCGCGGTGTAGTGGGGTATAATAAAACTGCTACTGAATTAGACACTATTATAGATAGACTACAAACATATGCTTCGAATTAAAAAACAAACATTCAATTTTTTATTAAGCTCGGTTTTACTTACCAGCTTTTTAGTTCCTGCTATAACTAATGCACAAAGCATATCAAAACCAGCAATTAACCCTTCACAAGTAGGGTCTGCACTGGTTGGTTGTTTGTCTGTAAACACAAAACTAGCCAAATTTGTAACTGGTTTTACAAGTAAAATAAACACTCAAAGTGTATCTGTAGACAACCCAAAAGCAAACCTAAAAGACGAATGCTTAGACAAAGTTGGCTACCTTGCAGCACGTCTAGCAATACAACAAATAACAAACCGCACTATTGCCTGGATAAATACCGGTTTCGACGGTAACCCTTTCTGGACAACGGAAGACCAAACTCTATACAACAAAATAACTAATACCCAAATCAAAGAACTTGTTGCCCCATACGCACTGACAAAAACACAGGGTCAGGAATTTGCTAAAGACATAGCCCGACAACTAATAATAGAAACAAAAAGTACAATTAACCAAAAAACCGCATATACTGGACCGGGAAGAACATTTACCAGCAACTTTCAGTCAGGTGGTGGTTGGAAAAGTTGGTACAACCTAACTTCAAACCCAGCAAACGACCCACTTGGTTTTGCATTATTACTAACACAACAAAAAGAACAAGTTGTGTCACAAAAAATTTCTGAGGTTTCCAGAGAACTACAAACAAACGACGGTTTCCTATCTCAGAAAAAATGTGTTAATCCTACAAACTACAAACCACTTTCAGACTACGAGAAAAAACAAGCCCAAAGCCAAAGTTCAGCTAATGTAATAAGCCAAGAAACTTTTATACAGAACTATTTTAACACTATGGGAGTTAGTCGCGACTTAATTCCAAACAAAACAACCGGTGTATTAGAACATGCGCCAACATACTACAGCACATTAACTAAGGCAACAAACGAATATTCTAAACTTGTTACCCAAGCCAATCAAAATGCGGCAGATGCAAAAACTTCAGTAGACAATTCTACATGTTTAGAATGGAAAACACTTACACCAGGTAAAATAATATCAAGTCAACTAGACAGTGTGCTTGGTTCACCTATACGCCAAGCTGAACTTGCAGACACTTTAAACGAACAACTATCTGCTGTGTTCGACGCATTACTAAACCAACTTGCACAAAAAGGCTTGAATTCGTTAAGTCAAAAGTCTACATATAACTATAAATCAATGTTTCCAACAAACAACCTTGGTTTTAGTAATGACCCAAATACACGTAATGCAGCTGACACAGGCGACTATTGGCAAAATTCTGGTGACGACACAAACCCATTCAAAGTCAGAACACTAATACAACCCAAAGATGTACGTGCAGATGGAATACTAGATACCCAAAGTACATTTTTAAACATACTGACTGATATGTCTAAAAATATTAATACGGTTCAAGAAGACGTTGGCGAACTAGACTACTGTGTACCAGGACCTACACCAAACTGGCGTGACAAAGTTGAAGCATCGATAAACCAGATAACTAGTTTTGCATACAGCATACCTTCTGATAAATGGTATCAACCGGATTCTGCTCGTGATCAGTTATATGAATACATAAAAGGGAACTTTAATGTAACCAATTACAACGACAACACTGATACAGTTAAAAAAACAGACGACCAGTGGCTAAACGGTAGTGTGGATAAAAAAATTAAAAACATAAAAATTGCATACGATGCATACAGTACAATTATATCTGATCGTTACGAAAATCCTGCTAACTATACAGCAACACAAGAACTGCGCGACATGTGGACTCTACGCCAAACTGTAGTTAGCGAATTTGACAGAACAGACGAATACAACCAAGCACTATCAGACAATGCTGTACAAGCCAGACTAACAAACGAAGCTGTAAACACAGTAGAAATACTAAAACCTAAATACAACGCACTGTTTGCAGAAGTTTGTGCAAATGTTATAGACGGTGTAACTGTAAACGCACATAAATTACCTTGTGTATGTGACGCAACACTACACCCAACACTAAACCGTGGTTTAATACGTGGAACGTCATATGAAAAACAATATTACAATACTTGCGTAAATGCAGGTTATAAGTATAAAAAATAAAAAATGGAAACAACCAAAAGGAAAAAAATAATAATTGCACTTATACTTATTTTAATTGTTGGTATTATCTTTTTTATGATTACTCGAAAAAATACTACTACCATAAAAACAGGTACAAACAGTGCACAAACTGGTGTAGATCTAGGCCAACTAGACCCAACTAAACAAGGTAAAAACCCGGATGGCACAGACATAATTGGCGGAACATTACCAGGCACAGGCAGCACAACAAACAATGACGGAACTTACACAAACTACACAGGTATAAACACAAATGGCACTGGTGGTACTGGACAAAACACAAGTGGTACAAACGGTAACAGCGGCACAGGAGGTGGTTTGATAGACCTAAGTGGTGGTAACGGTGGTAGTGGTGGTGGCACAGGAGGTGGTTTGATAGACCTAAGTGGTGGTAACGGTGGTAGTGGTGGTGGCACAGGAGGTGGTAACACAACTTCAGACCCATGTACCAAAGCCCCAAACGACATGTCTAATGCAGAACGTGACTTGTGTATCGGAGCAGCAGGTGGAGGCACACCAACAGAAGACAACTCGCTTATATTAACAGACACGCAACGCAGTGACTTAGACAACCTTGACCGTACATTTTACAGAACAGCACCTGCATTAGCCAACCCAGACATATTGGCAGACTATATAGACGAAGTAAAAAGCTACGATGACACGCACAATAAATTAAAAACAAACATTAATCAATGTTTAGCTATAATAGACGATGCCTCTGTTAACCCAGAAGGTTTCCAATTTAAAGCAAGCTACCTTGGTATAGATGGTAGAACATGGTACCGTGGTAACCCTAAACAAGGGTATACACCTGGTTTTGGTCGTATAGCAGGTAACCCAGTATGGAGACCTAAAGACTTAAGTATAATTACAAGTCCAACAGACCCAACATACCCAGCAGGTGCATATTATTACTTAAAATATTATGGAGAAACCAGCTTTAAAAATGGAATACCATTTATTGATGCATTCAGTAGAAGGGGTGGTGCGTCATTCACAACAGCTTTAGAAAGTAAGTTTGGGAACGGTTGGTTTGATAGAGGTACATTTCTACGGACAAATACAAACATAGGTAATGGCAAAGAAGACGCAGAAAATTTACGTCAATTCGAAGAATTGTTTGAAATATACTAAACATATAAAAACACCATACACAATATGGTGTTTTTATATTGTTAAAAATTTTACAACGGGGTATACTATAGTTAATGAAGTATGCATCAAGTGGCTACACACGCATAATGAAAACTGTTACCGTTTGGGTAATGGCACTGTTTTTGTTTGCACCTATTACAACCATAATTACACCTAAAACAAACGCAACACCGTCTGGAATTGAAGTTGTACCAAACACAGCTCATGCACAAGCTACTACAGCAGAACAAATACAAGCCATTAAAGATTGTAAAGTTGTAAATGCAATATTTAACCCATCTAATACAGGGTGGAAGGGTGACAAACTTTCAGACGGTTTTTATAAAGGCAGACAAAAAGAAAACGATAAATTATTTTCAAGCGAACAAAAACCTGTAATAATACAGATAGAAACTGAAAAATGTTCTGGACAAACATTAACTTTACAAATACATGCAGCAAACGGTGTTGGGGGATTTGAAAGTGATGTAGATATTGAAAACGGTGATAGTAATGGCAAGACACAAAACTACGTAAACTTTACAATAACAGATAAAAAAACTGCTGAAATAGAGTTTCTACCTGGTGAACAAGGTTGTGCTGTAACAGGTGGTGCAAATGATTGTCAAACATACCTACACATATTTAATTCAGCCATAGTAAATGGTGACCCTATTTTCCATACAGACAAGTTCAAAAACGAACCAGGTAGAGACAACCAACGCGGTGAACTAGCTTATGAATGTGCATTTGATGGAACAGAATCATTTTCTAGTACTTTTGACTGTACTAGTAAATACCAATGGAGACTTACAAAACCAGTTGAATACACAAACAACAATGTTGATGTACTGTATTACTATAAATATACAAATAGTAATATATATTACATTGCAGAAAAATCACCAGATGTTGCAACTTGTAAAGCATTTATAGACGACCTAGCAACAAAAAACCCAGGTAAATCTATAGACACTATAGTTGGGGCAGGGCATTCATGTATTAACAATCCACCAGCAACAGACATTGCCGAAAAAGACAGCACCATAGACCAAGGTAAATCTGTAGGCACAGCAGAACTACCACCGTGTGGTTTTACTGACTGGACCATTGTAGGTTGTGTTGGTGTGTTTCTACGTAGTGTAGTATGGAGCACAGTTGCGTGGTTTGCAGCACTAGTGGGTCAGTTGTTTGACCTCGTGTTTATGTATTCTATATCTGCTGCACCATACCAAAACCCTTTTATAGAATATGCATGGACTTTTGTACGCGACATATGTAACGCTTCATTTATATTTATATTGTTATACATAGCTATAATGACAGTGTTGAACAACACTAAAAAAGTAGATTACAGACAAGTTATACCTAAAATAATAATTGTAGCGTTGATTGTTAACTTTAGTTTATTCTTTGGCCGGGTAATAATAGACTTTGGTAATGCCAGTGCAAGACTACTATACCGTTCAGATGTAGTTAGTATTAAAAATGCGGACGGTAGTTACGGTAGCATATCTGGTGCATTAATAGATTCTTTTGATCCACAAAACCTATTAATAAACGGTGCTGAAAACTTTAACCAAGTTACGGGTCTAGATGGTGGCGGGGTAGATTCTGTTGGTTTTATTGTTATAACCATAATGAGCATACTAATGCTGTTTATGTTTATGAAGGTTTTACTAGAAATAACATTTATATTCATTGGCCGTATTGTAGGTTTATGGATGCAGCTAATACTGGCCCCTATTGCTTTTGTAGCAGAAGCATTGCCATTTAAAATGTCTAATTTTATGGGCACGGGTACTAATGAAGGTTATTCGTGGTTTATGGCCACATTAAACCAGTCCATACAAGCAACAGTATTTACTTTTTTCTTATACTTAACATTATTGTTTTCATCTATGGGTATAGTTGTACTTAAAGACATTAATGGAGCAACTAGTGGTATTGGGTTTTTCTTAGCCATGATACTGCCTTACTTGGTTATAATGACTCTGTTAAAAACAGCTAAAGAAAAAACAGCATCGATGGCAACAGCAATTGCAAAACAAACAACAGCTGTTGTACAAAGTGTAGTTGGAACTGTTTCTAAAGTTGGACTTCTAGCAGCAGGTGCTGCTATAGCACCAATAGCTGGACGTGCAATAGGCGGGCTAGCTTCAAAAGCCTCTAATTCTGGCATGCTAAAAAGTCTAAGTGCCCGGGCAGGAAAGGGTAATTTCCTAACCAAGGGTTTTAATAACTTTGTAGCTGACACAGCATCTAAAACAAGTTCAGGATTAAGTAATTTATCAAAAAATAAATTTGATATTCGTGAAAATAGCATAGTAAAAGGTGCGTTTAACATGGCAGGTTTTGGAGACACTAAAAAAATAGATACTGGTATAAGCGGTGAATTTGGAAAAATAATAAACAAAAAACTAGAAGCAGCAGGAAACACACCAAGACTACAGGGCCTAGATGCTATGCAAAAAGCTGAGACTGAAAAAATGGAACAAAGGTTAGCAAACATGAAAATAACTGACGCTAATATAGATAAAGGTAAAATTAAAGACGACAGACATGAAATGGCTGTTTGGTTAAAAAAACAACGTGAAGAAATGCAAATTGCACGTGAAGACGCAAAAGCAAAAGGCAAAGACTTTGATGAAAAAGCCTTCAAAGCAACATACGAAGCCGCAAAACCAAAACCAAAACTAAACTATGCAGCAAGTGCAACTACCAAAGACGCAAAAGTTATTGCAGATTTAAAGAATAAATCGATTGAAAAACTATTTGTTAACAGAATGAACAAACAGTCGAAAGCATTTTCATTAGGTGACAAACTTGGTTTTAAAACAGACCCAACAAAAGCTGCTCAGAAAAAGTTTGCAAAAGACAAAAACAAAGCATTGGACAGAGAAAAACGTCGAAGAATAATGCTGAACGAGGACTTAGAAAAAATTGCAAAACAAGAAACAGGCGCGCAAAAAAATATAGAAAAACTAACTACAAATGTAGATAAACTTGTCGCAAGTCTGTCATTAAACAATAAAAAGAACAGTGAATTCCCAAACCTCGATTCATACAAAGAAACTCTGGAGAAGAAAATGCAGGAACCTAAATTTATCGCAAAAATTAATGAACTATCAGACAGAAGTAAGTATCCAGCAAACCACCCAGCCAGAATACAACTTGACCGAGATATTCGTAAAGCTGCAGAAGAAGCATATAACGAACAATTTGAACTTCCACTGGAACTTGCACTGAGGTCTAGAGACGCCGCAAAAATAGAATATGACGCAGTAAAAGACAATAAGGACAAGAATGACCCTGAATACGAGGAAATCAAAAAAGCATATACACGAGCTCAGAAAAAATACGCTAAAATAGAGGCTGAAATAAACATCGTAAACAAAGAAATAAACAAAGTAAA
>CAIQAW010000059.1 GCA_903869875.1 Candidatus Nomurabacteria bacterium
TATATTATATTATTTAAAACTTTATATTATTATATAAGCACAAAGAATATATGGCAAAAACATCAGTTAAAGCCCGTGCTGCAAAAACTCCAAAATTCTCTTCAAGAGCGAAAAATCGCTGTTTTAAGTGTGGTCGTGGAAACGCATTTATGCGTGATTTTGGACTTTGCCGCATCTGTTTCCGTGAACTTGCAAACGAAGGTATGTTACCTGGTATTCGCAAGTCTTCTTGGTAATCTAAACGAATTTATTATATGAAAGATCCTATTGCAGACATGATGAACATGTTGAAAAATGCAGGAAATGCTGGTAAACCTACCATAACAATTCCTCATTCTAAACATAAACTTGCTATAGCTAAATGTCTAAAAGACCAAGGCTACCTTGCAAGTATAGAAGAAGTAAAAAACAAAAACGGCATAATGTCGCTTACACTAGGTGTAGCGTACAGTGCTGGTCTACCAAAAATAAAGCATGTTGACCGTGTTTCTAAAACATCACGACGTGTTTATTCAGGTGTAGACACTATTACTAAAGTACGCCAAGGACAGGGTATCGTGGTGCTTTCAACACCAAAAGGTATTTTGTCAGGCAAGGACGCCAAAACAGCCCAGGTCGGTGGTGAAGTCCTTTTTAACATCTGGTAAGAATTATATATGTCACGACTTGCAAAAAAACCAATCACAATTCCAGAAGGCATTACTGCTTCTTTTGAAGGTAGTACAATGACCATAACTGGTAAACTAGGTTCACTTAAGAGACTGTTTGATTTAGATGTTATCGGTGTCACTATCGATGGGTCTGAAATAAACCTTACTCTAAAACGCAACACACCATACGGCCGTGCCTTGTGGGGTACATACGCGTCACACATTAACAACATGATTTCTGGTGTTACAACACCCTATGTTAAGAAGCTAATACTAGAAGGTATCGGATTCAAATCAGAAGTTAAAGGTAAAACTATCGACTTTGCACTTGGATTTTCACACCCTGTTATAGTTCCTATACCAGAAGGCCTAACTGTTACAGCTGAAAAAAACAACATCACTGTTTCAGGTATAGACAAAGAAATGGTCGGCCAATTTACTGCTTCTATTCGCGCAATGAAAAAACCAGAACCATATAAAGGAAAAGGTTTCCGTTATGATGGTGAAGTTATTCGTCGTAAAGATGGTAAGAAGTCAGCATAAAGAATTAGATTATGAAAACACTTACACAACAAAAAACACAAAAACGTTTACGTCTAAAAGCAAAAATCCGTTCAAAGATTTTTGGTACTGCAACATTGCCTCGTTTGTCAGTATTCCGTTCAAATGCACATATCTATGCGCAACTTATAAACGACGAACAACGCGTAACTATTGCTTCAGCTTCTGACCTAAGTATTACAAAAGGTACAAAGCGTGAACATGCAGAACAAGTTGGTGCGGCTATAGGTAAAGAAGCTGCTGCAAAAGGTATAACCGAAGTGGTCTTTGACCGTAACGGTTTCAAATATACCGGTCGAGTTCAATTACTAGCTGACGCTGCACGTGGTGCCGGCCTTAAGTTTTAATAACTCAAATATATGGAAACAAAAACACAAACAACAAATACAACTACATCTGCAAAGCCTTCTACAGGCTATGCTGGATCACGTCCTAGTTATGGTGCAGGTGCTAGGCCAGCTCGTTCTGGTGCACGCCCTGGTGGTGCTGGTGGTCGTTCTGACCGCGGACCACGTACATATGCTGACCGCCCAAAGCCTGAATTTGACCAAAAGATTCTAGACATTCGCCGCGTAACCCGTGTGGTTTCAGGTGGACGCCGTATGAGTTTTGCAGTTGCCCTAGTAATAGGCGACAAAAAAGGTTCAGTTGGTCTAGGTACTGGTAAAGGTGCCGACACTGCATTGGCTATCAACAAAGCATTGAAAAGTGCAAAGAAAAACATGATCAAGGTTAAGTTTACAAAAACAAACTCTATACCTCATGAAGTTTTTGCAAAATACTGTAGTTCAAAAATTACATTAACTCCTAACCGTGGAAAGGGTATGGTTGCTGGTTCAGCAGTTCGCGACATATTAGTGTTTGCTGGACTTAAGAATGTTACTGGTAAAATAAACTCTGGTTCTAAGAACAAATTAAACAATGGTCGTGCAACTATGATGGCACTTTCAGAAGTCGCAGACAAGCGCATTTCTAAAGAAATGGTATCAGAAGAAGCAACTAAAGAAGTAAAAGCGTAAGAATTAATATATGCAAATTCATCAAATTTCTCGACCCGCATCAAACCGCAAGGCCCAACAAGTAGGTCGTGGTGGTAAACGTGGAAAAACATCTGGCCGTGGAGGTAAAGGTCAAACAGCTCGTGCTGGTAACAAGCCTCGTCCGCAAATGCGTGACATTATCAAGAAGCTTCCTAAGCGTCGTGGTATGGGTAAAAACAGTAACAAGTCTATTGTTAGTGCAAACGAAGTACAAACAGTAAACTTGTCTTCTCTTGAAAAATTAGAAGCAGGTACAGTTGTAACTCGTGGTATGTTGTTCGACCGTGGTCTAGTACGTCGCAGTGAAGGTTCACTTCCTACAGTTAAAATACTTGGTACAGGTGAACTTACTAAAAAACTAATCATTACACCTGGTATTGGTTATTCTGCAAGTGCAAAAGCAGCTATTGAAAAAGCAGGTGGTACAGTTGCAACAGAAGTTGTAGCACCAACAGCTGCTGAAGTTAAAACAGCTAAAAAAGCAGCAAAGGCAGTTAAAACAGCAAAATCAACAAAAACAGCAAGTAAGAAAAAATAAAGTATATGAATCCCGTTAGAAATCGCGGTCGCGATTTATATGGGGTGTGTACTATTACTAAATTAAATTTTATAATAGGTTTATGGTCAGTATTATTATAACGACCGCGACCTATTTCTAAACGGGATGAATACATTTTTTGCAAAACTAAAATCAATATTTACTGACAAGAATCTACGTAAACGAGTTTTGTTTATGGCGTTCTTCTTAGTGGTGTTCCGCATGTTAGCGGCAATACCAATACCAGGCGTAGACCAAGCTAGACTTGCAAACGTATTAGCTGGTAACCAGTTGTTTAGTATACTAAATGTATTTTCAGGTGGTGGGCTTTCAACATTTTCTATTATAATGTTGGGGGTTGGTCCATACATAACTGCGTCTATTATAATGCAGTTGCTAACTATAATGGTACCTCGTCTAAAAGAAATGTACCAAGAAGAAGGCGACCGTGGCCGTATTCGTTTTGCACAATATTCACGTATGTTGGCAGTTCCGTTAGCTGTGTTACAAGGTTTTACTTTGGTAACATTGTTGGCACGCCAAGGTGTTATTGCTATAAATTCACCATTTGCATATGTAGTTAACCTTCTAGTTATAACTGGTGGTTCTATATTGTTAATGTGGATAGGCGAACTATTATCTGAATTTGGTATCGGTAACGGTGTTTCGTTCCTAATATTCGCTGGTATCGTTGCTGCTATACCAACACACATTGCTCAGTTGCAATTTACACTTAACAGTAGTCAGGCAATAGAACTTATTGCTTATGCTGTAGCTGGACTAGCGTTGATAGCCGGTGTTGTATTTATAACTGAAGCTGAACGCCCTATACCAGTGTCGTATGCACGCCAAGTTCGTGGCGACCGTGTTATAGGTGGTGGCGCAACATTTATACCTTTGAAAATGAACCAAGCAGGTGTAATACCAATTATATTTGCATTGTCTATATTACTGTTCCCTCAGTTAGCAGCAAGTTTCCTTTCAGGGCTTTCTTATAACTGGGCACATGTTATAGCTAATGGTCTAACTGCATTCCTACAAAACAGTTGGTTGTACGCAGTTGTGTACTTTGCACTTGTAGTTCTATTTACTTACTTCTACACTGCAGTTACTTTTGACCCAGAACAAATGTCTACAAACCTACAGAAAAGTGGTGCGTTTGTACCGGGCATTCGCCCAGGCCAAGCTACTACAGAATACATTTCACGTATTGTGACTCGTATTACATTAGTGGGTGCTGTGTCACTGGGCTTCATTGCAGTGTTTCCACTGATAATGAAATCTATTACAGGCATTACGTCTTTGGCATTAGGTGGTACTGCATTGTTGATCGTTGTTTCAGTTGTTATAGACTTGATAAAACGTATCGACGCGCAACTATCAATGAAAGAATACTAAAAACAAAACTTGCCTGAACAAAATTCAGGCAAGTTTGCTGTTTACTTTTCGTCGGCCATTTAATCGAGCGTTGGTCCGACGCGATTCAGCAGAATCGACTGTACACTGTAAACTTTTCACTGTACACTGTATTTATGCATCCATATACATTTATATTCTTTGGTCAGTCTGGTGCCGGCAAGGGTACACAGGTTGAACTACTTAAAACAGTACTTGAAAAAAAGGGCAGGAATGTTCTTAAAATTGAAACCGGTGTAAAATTCCGCGACTTGCTAACCAGCGACACACTAACCGGAAGACAAACCAAAGACCGCATTGGTCGTGGTTTGTTGTTACCAGACTTTTTAGCTATATCACTTTGGGGCCGTGCACTGATAGAACAGATTACCGGTAAAGAAGACTTGATATTAGACGGTTTAGCCCGCCGACCACATGAAGCACAGATGTTAGACGGCGCCATGACTTTTTACAACAGACAAAAACCTTTTGTTGTATATATAAAAGTTTCTGAAGAGTGGTGTGCAAAAAGGTTGGCTGAACGTGGCCGTGGCGACGACACACCAAACCAGATTAAGAAAAGACTGGACTGGTTTAACTGGAACACCGTACCTTCTATTGCGTATTTCCATGAAAACCCAAACTATGTTTTTGTAGAAATAAATGGCGAACAGTCTATAGCAGACGTGCATAGAGAAATCTTAGAAAAAACAAAATTAAACTAGTAAATTAATTTTTACAGAATTGTAAAATGAGCATACTTATAAAAACACCCGAAGAAATACAAATACTACGCGAAGGTGGCAAAAGACTTGCCACTGTACTTGAAGCTGTAAAAAAAAAGGTGTTAAAAGAATGGCAAAACGGCCTAACTACTGACGAGCTGGATACCTATGCTGCCAAGTTAATACATGACATGGGTGACGTACCTGCATTTTTGCATTACCAGCCCGAAGGTGCGTCTATACCATACCCACGTAGTTTATGTGTGTCTATAAACCACCAGATAGTGCACGGCATACCAAATAAAAAAACTATTATAAAGGAAGGCGATATAGTATCGCTCGATCTTGGTTTAAAACACAAGGGCCTGTTTACTGACCATGCTGTTAGTGTAGTAGTGGGTAAGGGTGCAAAGCGCGACTACGAACTAGTAGACGCTGCCAACGGTGCATTGTTGGCCGGTATTGCTGCCGCATGTGGTGGTAACCGCGTTGGGGATATTGGTTATGCAATAGAACAATATCTAAAACCACACAAAGTTGCTATATACCGCGAAATATCTGGCCACGGTGTAGGGCGTTATATACACGAAGACCCATACATACCAAACTACGGTAAACGTGGTTCTGGCGCCCTGTTAAAGCCAGGTATGGTTGTAGCCATAGAACCTATGATAGGTGCAGGTAGTATAAAAACAGTTATCGAGTCTGACGGATATACCATAAGCACCATGGACCGCAGCCACGCCGCCCACGCAGAACACACAGTTTTGATAACAGAAGGGGAAGCAGAGATTTTGACTATAATATAAAATAAAAAAAAACCCCGGCGAAACTCGTCGGGGTTTTAAGTTTTTCAAGTAAAATTTTATTTACTTGTAACTGTGTTGGTTGTTATTACAGAGGATATTGCCATTTTTGTACAATTTTTATTGAATGTAATTATAAGACTTATTACAATAAGTAATATAACTAATGATATGCCTCCAAACAATACAATCTTTGATTTTTGGTTATAATCTAATTTCATTTTTATAAGAGCTTTAATGCGAATTATATTATAGCAAAAATTTTTGTAATAGTCAATGTTAAGACAAAAAGGTTTGGAAATTAACGTTTTTTCTGCTACTATAGCCCTATTATTACTTATTTAGATTATTTATGAAAAACCCAAAAGAAGAAGTTACATATGTTATGTTGAAGCCAGACGGAGTCCAAAAGGGCTTAATTGGAGAGGTTATAAAACGTTTTGAACAACGAGATCTGAAGATAGTTGCTTTGGATATGTTTGAAGCTTCTCGCGAACAGGTAGATAACCATTATCCAAAGGATGAAACTTGGGTTACACGCTTAGGTCATAAAACATTAGCAACTTGTGAAAAATATAATATTGATCCTATAAAGCAAATGGGTACAGACAAACCAGAAGAAATAGGTCCACAGGTAAGAAATTGGCTTCTAGATTATTTAACAATGGCTCCAGTCGTGCGTATGGTGGTTAAAGGTGTGCATGCAGTAGACGTTGTTCGTAAAATTGCAGGGGACACTATGCCATACAAAGCAGATATGGGCACTATCCGTGGAGATTTCTCTATAGATTCACCAGCGTTAGCAAATGCAGAAAAACGTGCTGTCATGAATATTGTTCATTGTTCTGAAACTCCAGAAGAAGCGGAGCATGAAATAAAATTTTGGTTTGGAGAATCTGTAATTCATGATTATAAAAGATTTGGAGTAGATAATTAAAGTATATTATTTACTCTTGGTGTAGCAACATTACTACATAAGGTGCAATAAACGATAATGTACAGGTTTGTCTATATTGATTTAGTTGTCATGTGGATATAAAATGTAATCACGGGTATCTTGTAAAGTATTAACTAGAACAATATACTTATAGGGAATCGTTGTCCAAATTTATTTTTAAATCCATTTGGCGCTTTACCCACTTAGCTTTAACTAGCTAATGCATACCAGATAGCCGTAATAAAAAACCGACTTTCGTCGGTTTTTTATATTGATAATATAGCCACGAAAAGTAAAAGCATATTTCTTACCACGCATATGATTCAGCAGAATCATGTCGCGCAGTGTCCATTTAAGCGCGACCTGCTGGAAAATTGCCCTTAGGTCGGTTCGTTTCACTCACATCGACCTTTCTACGAAGCAGGCTAAAAAGAAAAGCAGTTTCCTTTTTAGTCTCTCGGCCCAGTCGGCCTGCGAGGAGGGGCGAAATACGCTTTTACTTTTTGTGGCTACGCGCTACAATACACCTATGAAAAGAATATTAGAAGTAGAAATGGGTATAACTATGGCAATACTTTTCCTGGCAAACTCTGGGGCTCATTTTTTCTATTGGTATTCGACTATCTGGTGGTTTGACATGCCAATGCATTTTACTGGTGGGTATTTTGTTGCAATTGCTCTGGTATATGTTTTACTAAAGGCGCGCAAAGAAAAACCTTTGCCAATGTATTTAAAATTATTTTTACTGGTCTTAACTGTAGGTTTTCTATGGGAAGTTTACGAATACGCTTTTGATGTTTATTTCCATAACAATTTGATAATGGTATTAGATTCTTTTTCTGATTTATGTTTTGATATGTCCGGTGCTATAACTGCATTCTTCTTTATTGATACGCATATGCTATAATATTTTCATATGCAAGATAATACTACAGCAAAACCAAAAACACTAACACTAAAATTCTGTTCGGGCGCGGGGGCTGTAACAGGAGCAAACTTTTTGTTAAAACAAAATGAAGAAGGTGGAAAAAAGTTTTTAATAGACTGTGGTATGGAACAGGGTACAGCTGCCGCTGACGAAACAAACTGGAGTGACTTTTTATATAACCCAGCAGACATAGACATACTGTTTATAACACATGCCCATGTAGACCACATTGGCCGTATACCTAAACTTATTGCACAGGGTTTTAATGGACGTATAATATCTACCGATGCTACACACGACTTGGCACTACCTATGCTAATGGACACTGTTAACATTATGGCGCACGATGTTAAACACCCTGGTGTAAAAGAAATGTATACAGAACAAATTGTAGAAAAAGCCCTTTCACTATGGGAAGGTGTTCCGTACTACCAAGACATAAATATAGACCATGGTTTTAAATGTCAGTTCAAAGATTCCGGGCACATACTAGGTTCTGCAATGTTAGAAATTTATTATGGTACTAAAAAAATAGTGTTTACAGGCGACCTAGGTAATTCACCTTCGCCACTACTACGCGACACAGACCCTATGGAAGCCGACTACCTAATAATGGAATCTGTGTACGGCGACAGAAACCACGAACACCGCGACGAACGCCGTAAAATGTTAGAAAAAGTTATAGAAGACAACTACAACAGAAAAGGCGTGTTAGTTATACCAACATTTTCATTGGAACGTAGTCAGGAACTGTTGTTTGAAATAAACGAATTCGTAGAAAACAAACGCGTACCACAGATGCCAGTGTTTTTTGATTCGCCACTAGCTATACGTTTAACATCGATATACCACAAATATACAAAATATTTTAACCAAGAAGCCAAAGACGGAGTACATGCCCGCGGAGACATTTTTACATTTCCAGGTTTAAAAGTAACACCAGAAACAGAAGACTCTAAGCAAATACTACACACACCAAACCCTAAAATAATAATAGCGGGTTCAGGTATGTCGAACGGTGGACGCATACTGCACCATGAACATAACTATCTACCAGATGCAAATAATACACTACTACTAACCGGCTACCAGTCTATGGGCACACTAGGCAGACTTATCGAAGATGGTATAAAAACTATACGCATAGCCGGAGAAGAAGTTACAATACGTGCACATATAGAAAAAATTGACGGGTATTCAGGGCATAAAGATTCAGACCACCTACTAGAATTCGTTGCACAAATGCAAGACCGTGTACAAAAAGATTTTGTTTGTATGGGCGAACCAAAAGCAGAACTATTTTTAGTTCAAAAACTTCGCGACAACCTTGGTGTAAACGCTATTGCACCACAAGCGGGTGACACTGAACTGCTAATATGCTAAAATGTACAAATGCAAATAAATGACGACAATGTAAAAAAGGCTATTCGTGTAGATAATTCTGTAGAAAAGAAACAGAAACAGACATTGCTTTGTTATAATGGACCTATTGGAAATGGTGATAAACATAACCATATTAAAATAAAAATCGGTGTTTCAGGTGCAGCGGAAACTGGACACTGTGGTTTACACGCACTGGACCTAGCCAAGGAACTTGGTCGTGAGGTTGTAGAACAAGGTGGCATACTGGTAACTGGTGCTACCACTGGTTTTCCATTGTGGACATCTATGGGCGCTAAGGAAGCACATGGTATTGTTATTGGTTTGTCACCCGCTACAAATGCTGAAGACCATGTTAACACATGGCATCTACCGCTTGAATTTACAGACCTTATAATATACACCGGTTTTGGTTTTCCAGGACGCGACTTGTTGTTTACACGTAGTTGCGACGCGCTTATATTCGGCTGTGGCCGTATAGGCACCATACACGAGTTTACTATTGCGTATGAAGACAACAAGCCTATCGGCATATTAGAAGGCGACTGGGACACAGCAGACACTTTCCGTGACATTTTGGCACGTAGTGGCCGTTCTTCAGACCAGATTATATTCGACAAAGACCCTAAGGTGTTGATAGAAAAAATACTAGCCTTGGTTGTAGAAAACAAAAAGATAGTGCGCTAAAAATAAACAAAGCCAAACAATAAAAAATCTGCTGGGGAGTACTCCCCAGCAGATTTTTTATTGTTTGGCTTTTATGCCTTTACTGTTTCTACGATTCTGTTGAATGTTTCTGGATTTGTTTGTGCAAGTCCTGAAAGTATTTTACGGTCTAATGCAATGTTTTTCTTTGTCATCATGCCGATAAATTTAGAGTAGGTAACTCCTAGTGGGCGAAGTGCAGCATTAAGTTGAACTTGCCATAGACGACGTTTGTCGTTCTTTTTGTCGCGGCGGTGTGCAAATGCATGCATACCTGCGTGGAAAATTGCTTCTTTTGCTTGTGCTTCTTTTGTACTACGTCCAAAACGGTAACCCTTGGTTTGTGCCAAGACATTTTTACGTCGCTTTAGTTTTATTACACCTCGTTTTACTCTTGTCATATAGTTATATTAAAAATTATTATGCGTTTACTAAGAATCGGCGGCGAGCACGGTTACCCATAACCATCTTAACTGCCTTTTTGCCGGCTAGTTGTGTGGTTCGAGATTGTTTCGCATTGTTGTGGTTAAAACCAGGCTTGCGAGCCATTATCTTGCCGTTTTTTGTGACACGAAGTCGTTTTGAATAGGATTTGTTTGTTTTCATATTTATTTCTTTATCTCGCGTTCTATTGTTAGCATCAACCCTTTCGGAACTTTCTTTAGGGCTTCTGCTATTTTATATTGCTCGGTTATTAGATGTAACACTCGGTCTAAACGTTCTTTTAAGAAGTTTTCGTCCATATATTTTGTTCGGCCTTTTAAGAAAAGCTCTACTTTTATACGGTGGCCTTCTTTTAACCATAGAGATGCTTGTTTAGCCTTTAGAGCTAGGTCTGCGTCGCCTGTGCCTACTTTAACTTGTATAGACTTGGTTTCGGTTGCTTTGGCACCAGCCTTTGCTTTTTTAGCCTTTTTGTTCAGCTCGTACATGAATTTACCATAATTCATGATTTTTGCAACGGGTGGGTTAGCTAGGGGCGAGATTTCGATTAGATCAAGTTCTTGCCTTTGGGCTATTTCCAATGCTTCTTTGGTTGTAATTTGGCCCAGATTGGTACCGTCAGCGTCGATTACTCGAAGTTCTGTTGCGCGTATCTGGTTGTTTATTCTAATTTGCAAGGATATAAAACTGTTTTAAATAGTAAACGAGTGTTTGCTCGTGCTATGTATACTAATGCAAAACAGCCGAAAAGTCAATGGAAACAAGGGGTAGCCACCCGCCAAATTGTTTATTGACTTTTATTGTATTATTTGCTATAATACAGGGATAGTTTTTTATATTTTTAACCGATGTGTCTGTCAAAAACAGATGAGTCACAAAATTGTAATACCAATGGCGAAACCAAATGATTTCGGTGTTGGGCTTATGCACGAAGGTGCAATCACCGCAGCCAAAGCTGGCTGGGAGCCCGAAGATTTTTCAAAGCTTGTAAAAGATGAAAATCTGATGAAGTTGATCTATGGAGTATTGCATGGAACACATGAAATACGAGAAATTGGAAATACTAATCGCGATTACAAGCCAAACAATCGCATGCATAGAGTTATTATTCATAATGTCTCTGTTTGTAAAAGAGAAGTTAAAGACGTTATGAAGAATGATAAAGTCAGTTTCCTAGAAATTATTAGTTGGGAAGTTGAGGCGACTATAAACTATGAAGCTTTTGTAGTAAATTCTCCTAAAGGTTTTTTACCTCAACGTGATACAATTTTAAAGGTTTATTACATTGAGGGTTAGACACCTACTCCTCTTATCTATAAAAAGGTAAGGGGTTTTTCTATAGTTAAATTATGATATAATTACTACATAATGAAAAATTCTATTGCATACATTGATGCTTCGAATTTAAAATTTGGGGTGCAACAGAGCGGGTGGCAACTTGATTACAAGTCTTTTCGTTCATGGCTCCGTGATAAATTTGGTGTATCTAGGGCTATATTATTTATGGGACTTGTTCCTGAAAACTTTGAAGTTTACAACCACTTACAAAGCATAGGTTATGATATATTGTTTAGACCAACTATAACAAGTAAAGAAGGCAAGACAAAAGGAAATGTTGATGGTGAACTTATTTTGAGTATTGCAAAAGATTTTTATGAACACTCTCTGGAAAGTGCTTTACTTGTTTCTGGTGATGGAGATTACCATTGTATCGTGGAATTTTTGAAAGAGAAAAATATTCCCATTCAAATTGTGTCTCCAAATAGAAAATACTTATCACTTTTATTAAAGCGTACTAATGTGCCAATTATTATACTTGATCAATTTATAGATAAACTAAAACGTAAATGAAAAAGCCCCCGGATATGCCTAGACATATCAGGGGTCTTTTTCTTGTTTATATATAAAGTATATACGATTATATATTAAAGTCAAGTCTTTTTTAACTGTGCTATACTACGTTTGTGATACATTTGGTCAATAAAAAAGAAGGCGAGACACCTTTAGCTGCGTTAGAGCGGCTTTGTCGCGACCATGGTATATACGAAAAGGTAACTTATGCCGGCCGGTTAGACCCTATGGCCAGCGGCTTGTTGTTAGTTTTGTCCGGCGACGACGTGCACAAGAAAGACAGTATGTTAGAACACACAAAAACATACGAATTTACAATACTATTAGGTGTGGCAACTGATACGGGTGACATTTTAGGAAAAGTGACAGAGGTCGCTACAGCAGAAAACAATTTGGAAACGACTTTCGGCGCAGCTTCTGTAAAAGTTAAAAAAATTATAGAGTCATTCAAAAAAACATATAACCAACCATACCCGCTGTATTCTTCTAAAACTGTAGACGGCAAACCACTCTGGACATACGCACGTGAAGGTACAAAACCAGACGTAGTGCCAACACATAGTGTAACCATCAGTCGGTGTGTACTAAACGGTGTTGAAAGTATTTCTAGTGCTGATTTATTACAACAAATACATGCACGCATAGAACCAGTAGTGGGGGATTTTAGACAAGACGAAATATTACAGTTATGGAACGAATCAATAACCGCCGGGACTTTTGTTTTACTAAACTGCACAGCCGACGTTTCGTCTGGCACATACATACGCCAGCTGGCAGTAGACATAGGTGTAAAATTAGGCGTGCCAGCGTTGGCATATAATATACATAGAACAAAAGTTGGTAGCTATAGTTTGAAAGACGCATTACCTGAACTATAAAAACACTCACATTATGTGAGTGTTTTTATATATTAAATATTTAGCCGATGTTTTCGTAACGAGTTGCATCTACAACATCAGTTACTATGCCCGCTTCGTTTTTAATTAGTTTTGGTATTCCTTCAGAAGCAATTTCAACATATTTTTTAGAAAGTTCGTTGTCGGGTTTGTCTTGGCCACCCTTTAAATCAAAATACACATGTCTTTTAGTACCATGACTTGCTATAAAGTCACGCTTTTCTTCGTATTTTTGTTCCATTGTTTTGCCAGCAAAAATACTTTTAAAACGGCCAAGTAAAGACAAATTTTTCTTTGTTTCAGGACTAATTTTATCTAAATCAGTTCTGTCTAATTTTGCGGTTATTTTTTCTTCATGCTCTCCTATCTGTTCCAATTCGTCGTCCATACCTTCTTGTTGTTCAGGTGGAACTTCATGTATGCCGTCAGATTCTAAAAAAGACGAGTAACTTTTTTCTGCTAATTTTTCTTCGTTTATTTCCATAAAATTTATTTTAAGCTTGTAATTTGTTGCGTAAAGTGTCGATGCTTATAGATTCGTCTACATCCTTTAAAAACCGTAAATATAGTTTAGTAAGTTGGGCAGACTCGGTTTGGGTTATGGTGCCATCACGCATTTTTTCGGCTAATTTTTCTAATTCGTGTATATACTCCATTTATGTATTATACCTTGTGTGGCAAAGTTATGAAAGTGCTGTAAAAAACATGCAATATTTATATAAAACTACATCACATCTGACGGCCGTCAGATGTGATGTAGTTAGTTTAAGAAGTTTATTTAATTTCTTTTTGAATTATGGAAAACATTTTTACATTTTTGTGAACCCCGAGCATTTTTAAATGATCTGTAAATTTTCTAGGTAATGGGCCCTTTCCCACCCAGACACTCTGTTGGACCATCTCAAAATCCCAGATCTTTAGTTGGTTGCGTAGCCAGTTACGAATTTTTCGTTGCTTTTCAGGGATGTCGAAAATTATGATTATAGATTTTTTACTATCTGGTTTTTCTTTTATATATTCTAATCGAACAAACAGTCGTTCTTTGCTTTTATTAAAAGTAATTAAACCACTTGAATCAATTTCTATAAAGCCCCTTTTCTCTAATCGATGTAGGGTAGTATTGTATTGATTGTGTTCAGTGTTTCTTCTTTCATTTATTCTGGTATATAAATTTTTTCTGTATATTTTTGTAGACTTCATTGACAGTAGATGACTAATTAAAAAGTCAGAAAGAGACATGTTTTTTTCGTCTCTTTGTCTGATGATTACATAATTCTCATCACCTCGCATTTCCATAAATAAAGTATATCACATCTGACGGCCGTCAAAAGTGATGTAGTTGTTGCTAATTGTTTTCCATATAGTCGTATATAAGTTTGGCCAGTTTTTCGGATCGGAATTTTTTATATGGGTTTATTTGCTTGTTTACTGTAAAAACACTTATAACATAATGTGAATTTTTACCTTGTATTACACCTGCATCGTTAACCCAACGTATTATAGCCCAGTGTTTAGTAATAATTGTTTTTATTAAACTAAGAATACTTTTTAGAAATTTTTTTATTGTAAAATCTTGCTTGTAATATGATTTAGAAAAAACGGTATATAAATTATTCTCTAAGTAACCTCCCTTGCGGTAATACGTAACATAATCACTAATGTTTAGACCAGTGCGCATGCCTGGTTTCCAATTCAACATGTATTCTTTTAATTTTTTAGATACAAAAGGGGATATAAGTTTTTCATTTTCAACTAGATAGAAAAACTCGGAAATGTGGCGTGCACATGTTAGTGTTGTTTGGCAGTATTGGTATGGTTTGTTTTCCTTTACTCGGTCTAGAAACTTTCTGGTTACTTCGCTACCGTGCCAGTTGTATTTGTGTATTATGTTTTCGGTAATGCTTTCACGACTAACTAGGTCTATAAGTGTGTTTGAAGCAGTGTTGTCGCTACGTTCTAACATTAGTGCTAGTAGGTGGTCTATGGTTACTACGTCGCCATCTGTTAGTAGTTTGCTGGTGTCGCCAGGGAAAATGCGAGCGTCTTTGTCTACGTCGTTCGGGGGCTTTATTGTTATACTTTGTTCTAAAGTCAGTACTCCTATTTCTATTTGTCGCAATACTTCTGCCCCTATAAAGATCTTATAAACAGAAGCAGGGTATATGAAATGTTCCATATTATAACCAAATATATGTGGTTGTGTTTGGTTAAGGTCGATAATAGCTACACCCATTTCGCGCTTGGTGTAGTCGTTGTCGTCGAGTATTTTCTTAATATCTACACTTCGTTGGTTGTCTATAGGTAACATGGGTGTAGTATAACAAATATAGAAAAAATTTTTAAACTACATCACATCTGACGGCCGTCAGATGTGATGTAGTGGGTATTTTAAAAGATAGTTTTGTAAGGGTGGTATACCAGGAAATGTAGTAATAATGTATAATATACCAATGGAAACATTCGAAATAGAGAAACCTCATTTTTTAACGCCTGATGAAGAGTTGGCGTATTTGCGTGGGCAAGTACAGAAAATGGAACAAAAACTAACGAATGAAGGCAGTGTTGTAGAACGCGTTGCATTGGCCCGCGAAACTTTACAAGAATATAAAAATATTCCAACCAAAGAAGTTCTACACGAAGGTCTACAAATGGCCGACCACGAGCACGAAGCCATTGCCCTGCGCCTACACCCCGAAGAACACGACAGTGTTATGGAAGAATTAATAGGTCTAGTTGAAGTTAAAGGTATTAAAAACGCTATGGACGCAGTAATGCGTTTAAACAACCCGCATATAGAAGACGACTTCCATCGTTTTCTGGTGCAGTATTTATTATCTATGCACGAAGTAAAAGGTTTAGAAGTTGGAACAAGTTTATACAAAACACTAACAATGAAAACTTTCCAGCTTTCTTTGCCAGAACAAGTCGCCGACGACAAGCGAACATTCAAGGAACTAGTTGGTGCGATGGAACAGTTTTTTGCAGGTATGCAGTACATGGGCGGTGCAAAAAACAAAGACGAACTGCGTGCCGTTATAGAAATAGCAGTTTCAAACGACAAACCAGAACTAGCCTTTTATATTTCAATTCCAGAACAGTCTGCCGAACTTTTTGAAAAACAAATTTTAGCTATACACCCACAGGCACGCATAGTAGACATGCCAGACGATTTTAATATATTTACCCCAAAGGGTGCAGTTGTTGCGTCTACATTAGAACTGGAAAACAACTCATGTTTTAGTTTGCGTACAATAGAAAGTTTCGAATCAGACCCATTAGCAATATTACTAAACACATTTAGCCGTGTTGCTGGCACTGGCGAAGGTGCTGCAATACAGTTTGTTATGCGCCCAGAACCACAGTATTTTGAAAAAGAAATACAAGGTTTGTTAAAATCTGCTGAACGTGGTGACAAAATAACAAAAGAAGACGAAGAAGGCAAAGAAGTAGGCAAAGCTTTTATAAAAGAAATCGGTGGTTTCTTTGGTATGTCAGGTAAAGATGAAGATAAAAGTGAAGAAAAGAAAGACGTAACAGGTAATGCACAACAAGACGTAATAAATTCTATTAAGAAAAAACTTGAACGCCCAATGGTGGCTGTTAATGTACGCATTCTAACATCTGCAGAAGACAGTGTGCGTGCCGAACGTACAAAACACGACATAGAAAGTGCTTTTGAACAGTTTCGTTTACCGGCGTCTAACGGGTGCGTATGGAAACGTTCTGAAAAAAACCTTTCAGACACAATACACATGTTTACATTCCGCGAATTTTCTAAGTCTGATTCAGTTCCATTAAACTTCAAAGAACTAGCTACCATGTTGCATTTCCCATGGGGTATTGGCAACATTGCTACACTTATGCAGTCTAATGTTAAAGAAGCCCCTGCGCCGACTGGTATGGCACCAGAAGGCATTGTGTTAGGTTACAACGAATACCGTGGCGTGCGTACACCTGTTGTATATAGTCGCGAAGACCGTATGCGCCACCTATACGTTATAGGCCAAACAGGTACCGGTAAAACTGTTACATTAAAACAACTTATAAAACAAGACATAGAAAACGGCGACGGTTGTTGTTTTATAGACCCACACGGTTCTGACATACAAGACATATTGTCATTTATACCGAAGAACCGCATAGACGACGTTATATATTTTGACCCAGCACATACTGACAGACCAATGGGTCTAAACATGTTGGAATTCGATGAACGTTACCCAGAACAAAAAACTTTTGTTATCAACGACTTGTTGGGTATATTTAACCAACTGTTCGACTTGAAGGCCCAGGGCGGTGCTATGTTCGAACAATATTTCCGTAATGCAGCGTTGCTAATAATGGAAGACCCTGAAAGTGGTAGTACACTACTAGAAATAACTCGTGTATTGCAGGAAAAATCTTTCCGCGACATGAAACTAGCAAAATGTAAAAACCCAATTATTAAAAAGTTCTGGGAAGCAGCCGAGGCAACAACAGGCGACCAGGGTCTGGCTAACTTCGTTCCGTATATTTCTAGTAAGTTCGACCCAATGATATCAAACGACATACTACGCCCTGTTATAGGCCAACAGCATTCTGTATTTAACTTCCGTAAAATAATGGACGAGAAGAAAATACTTTTGGTCAATTTGTCGAAAGGCCGTTTGGGTGAAATAAATGCAAACCTGATAGGTTTGATATTAGTTGGTAAAATACAAATGGCCGCACTGTCGCGTGTAGATATGCACGGTCAGAAAATGAACGACTTTTATTTGTATATAGACGAATTCCAAAACGTAACCACACCAGCTATTGCATCTATACTTTCTGAAGCACGCAAATACAGACTAAGTCTAAACGTTGCCCACCAGTACATAGCCCAACTACCCGAAGAAATAAAAGACGCAATTTTTGGTAACGTAGGTTCTATGTCTATAATGCGTGTGTCTCCGGAAGATGCAAAATTCCTTGAAACTAAACTTGCACCAACATTCGATGCAACCGACATTATAAAACTTGAAAACTTGCATTCGTATATGTCGATGATAGTAAACGGTGTACCCGCAACAAAACCATTTAACATGACACTGGCCCCATACCCGAAGGGCAACCCTGAAATAGTAGAAAACCTAAAGGAACTGTCTTATCTAAAATACGGACGCGACAGGGCAGAGGTAGAAGCTGAAATAATGGCAAAATATAATAGATAATATAAAAACTTCCGCAGATGCGGAAGTTTTTATATTACCAGAATTTATACCAAGGTTTTTTTGTTTTTATAACTTGTTGCAGGTCTAGATCAATACTACTTCTAGGAATTTTTTTGATTTCCTTGTGTAGGTTTTTCAAGTCGTTTATTACATCATCTATTGTTTCATTTTCTGCCACAGGTTCTGGTGGTAATTCAGCTATTTCTTCTGGCGGAAAAGATTCTTTAGTTTTTTCTGTTTGTTCAGAAACTAATTTTTCTTTGCGTTCTTTTTCTTTGCGTTCCAGTGTTTCTCGTAGCTTTCTGCCTTCTACTGTTTCGTGGACTTCTTTGTTTTTAGAATTATTTTCAGATGACTTGTTGTTATTTTCCAAATTTACGTTTTCATTAGAAGTGGCTTCTTGCTTGTTAAAACTACCATCTAATGGATTAAAACGTGTTGCTACTATTGGGGCAACTGGTCCGTTTGGTTTGTCTTCTGGTATTGGGTTGAATTTCTTTTTTTCCATATGTGTATAAGTATACGATAGTTATATTGTTTATAAAACTCGATATGTGTATTATAACATATATTTAATTAAAAAGCAAGTACCTCACCCCTTGCCCCTCTCCTTCACAAGGAGAGGGGAATAATGAGAATACAAAGCAAATTACATTACTGCGTGTGTGCAGTGGCCACAACGTCGGGCGTCTAGGGGTATGTCCATACAGCATTCGGCACATTTTTTAGTTGTTGGGTCCATAGGTGCTTCTTTTTTAGTTTTTGCTACTAGAACGTTCATAGGTTTAACAACAAAGAAAAATACAGAACCGGCTACTAACAGGAACGAAACCATGGCGTTTATAAAATGCCCATACATAAACTGACTGCCGTTTATGGTAAAGTACAAACCACTAAAGTCCGGCACCTTGGCAATAGCTGCAATAAAAGGTGTTAGTATGTCAGACACAAGTGCCGACACAATGGTACCAAATGCTGCACCGACTACAACACCAACTGCTAGATCTACTACATTACCGCGTAACAAAAATTGTTTAAATTCTTTTATCATAATGTACCCATTATACTACACTTATTAAAAACCAGCTGTGGATAGGGGAAATAAAAAACCCCAATTGCAAATGCAATTGGGAGTGTGTAGTTTCGATGTTGTTTTTAGTTTACAGCAATAACTTCACCAATTTTTACTTCTTTTTTCATCCAGAAAGACCCGGAAGTGTCTTGCATGTTCCATTCAGTGCTGTTGAAAATGAAATCTTTGTAAGCCCACTTTGGCCACGCCCGAGGTTTTATTACCGGTATTTTTGCACCGATAGCGGGCATGTCGCAGTATTTGGATGGCGCAATTATTGCAGTAACTTCTGTACCATCTTCTTCTCTAATGGTTACATGACGTTCGGCCTGAAATAAGCTACATGAACTTAAAAACATTGCCATAGAGGCGATTAAAATAAAAAATAAATTTTTCATATTATGGTGGGGTCCCCAAATTTAGCGGGGTTTGTATATACCAATGTTGATATGCACAAATCCTGCTAAATTCGGTCCTGTATATGTAAATAACTTATAACTGTATTATAGCATATACAGTGTATTTGTCAAGTAATATAAAAAACCTTATAAAATAAGGTTTTTAAGTTCTATTAAATTTCGAGTGCTATGTCGTAATAATTTGATTCGGTTACTGCTGTCATGTCGGCATTAAATCTGACAGTTCCACGAAATGTTGGTCCGTCAGACAGTACTCGTGGCAGGAATTCGCGGTCGGCAGGTAGCATTTCTTCGAATGGTAAATCGTTTATATTGTAGTATAAAGGTTTTTCCATTTCTAAAGTTGTTTCAGCTAGGCCTGTAAAATCTCGAACAGTGAATATTACTACTGACCAGTTTGGTTCGTTAGTTTTATTGTCGAAATTGTAAAAATCTATTTCTGCCCTTATAACAAGGTTTTCAGGTTTGGTATTTATTTCGGAACCTGCTTCCTCCATAAATTCACGGGCAGCAGTGTGGCGTATTGAAATGTCTTTTGGTTTTGGTTTACCACCAAAACCATTTAATTTGTTTCTGCCAACTTTCTTTAATTTTGTAGCCATTAGAGTGTAATTGGCTTTTAGGGGGTATACAAGTGTAGCTTTCATGATTTGGGAATGTATTGGTTTTGCTCAGCATAACACTGTACATAAATAATGCAAGTATTAAAAAATATGCTAACATAACACTATGGCACTAGTTACCAATAAAAAAGTCCATTTTGACTACGAAGTTCTCGAAACATTCGAGGCAGGTATTTCGCTATTGGGCAACGAAGTAAAAAGTGTGCGTAATGGCCAGGCAACATTAGCCGGTGGGCATATTAGTATTCGTGGTAACGAAGCGTTTTTGTTACAGGTACATATACCACCCTACCAAGTTAAAAATACTTCGCCAGACTACGACCCAGACCGACCACGTAAACTACTGTTAAATGCCAAGGAAATACGCCAGATCAGTAGGCAACTAGAAAACCGTGGTTTGACTTTAGTGCCTATTTCGTTATATAATAAAGGCCGCAACATCAAATGTGAAGTTGCATTAGTGCGCGGCAAGAAGAAGTTTAATAAACGTGAAAGTTTAAAAAAACGCGATGTAAATAGGGAACTACAGCGTGAATTTAAAAGATAGATCATTACAAACAATAACAACCAATGGGTCTGCAAGGCTTTGACAATTGGGTTCGTTGTTTATATGCGTGTCGAGCTTGTAGACAACTCGTAAAACTATCTACCACAAGTTAAGTGTAAACAACTCTCTAGGACAAGTGTCTCCTTTCTTCGGAAAGTCAGACTTTGTTTTTGCTAACGCTTAGTCGGTAGCATGTCGATTTAGTTTGAAACATGATAAAACTAAACGGCATCATAAAATCATGCCAAGGTATACAAATGCTCGGTTGTATGCACCAAAACCAAGAGACCGCACCATTACTGTTTTGATAATTTTATAGGTAATAGTGTTAAACATAAAAATTACTACACACGTAGACGTATAGACGATACCCCTTTTGGACGGCGGTTCAATTCCGCCCAGATCCACATAAAATAAAAAACACTATTAATTTAGTGTTTTTTATGTATAATTAACCCCATATGCCACACAAAGAAAAAAATTCGTCAACTAATGAAAAAAAGCTTAAACAAGCTCCTTTAACTGCGCCTGAAAATGCAGAAAACAAGGCTAATAAACAACAACCACCCAATATGCCAAAAGGTGGTAGCCCTAAAAAAATACTTGGTTTCGGTAGAAACTTTGGCATTATTGTTATAGTTTTAATGCTAGTTGTTTTTGGTTATGAAGCCATTGTGCAAAACAAATCTGACGTAGTAGAAGTTTCTATGGCAGACGTAGCCGGCCAAATTAAAAACGGTACAGTGGACACCATAACTATAAAAGGTAGCGACGTATCTGTAAAACAAACAGATGGTAAAAAAGTTCTTACTCAAAAAGAACCTGAAAGTTCACTTTCAGAAACATTGGCGCAGTATGGTGTAACACCAGACATACTGTCTAAAACAAAAATAGTAGTTGAAAACCAAAGTGGTTTTGGTTACTGGGCGTTGGCATTGTTGCCAGTATTGTTGCCAATAATATTTATTGCATTACTAGTTATAATGTTAACTAGACAAATGAAGGGCGGTAATGCCCAGGCAATGAACTTTGGCCAGTCTCGTGCACGTGTTACAGACCCGTCTGATAAAAATAGTCGCGTTATGTTTGCTGACGTTGCAGGTTGCCGTGAAGCTAAACATGAATTAGAAGAAGTTGTAGACTTTTTACAACACCCGAAAAAATTTATAGACATAGGTGCACAGATACCTAAAGGTGTGTTACTAACAGGTGCGCCAGGTACAGGTAAAACACTTCTTGCCCGTGCGGTAGCAGGTGAAGCTGGTGTGCCTTTTTTCCACCTTTCAGGTTCTGAATTTGTAGAAATGTTTGTTGGTGTTGGTGCATCACGAGTACGCGATTTATTCCGTATGGCTAAAAAGGCGGCGCCATCTATTGTGTTTATTGACGAAATAGATGCTGTAGGGCGTTCACGTGGCACAGGTGTTGGTGGTGGTAACGACGAACGCGAACAAACACTAAACCAAATACTAGTTGAAATGGACGGTTTTGAACAAAACAATAAAGTTATAGTTATGGCCGCAACAAACCGTGCAGACGTACTAGACAGTGCACTACTACGCCCAGGCCGTTTTGACAGACAGGTTGTACTAGAACTACCAGACCGCAGAGACAGATTAGCAATACTAGAAATTCATGCTAAGAAAAAACCATTAGCTACTGACGCACAGCTGTCAGTAGTAGCAGAACGTACACCTGGTTTTTCAGGCGCAGATTTGTATTCGTTAATGAACGAAGCTGCAATATTTGCCGCAAGAAAAAATAAAAAACAAGTAGATCAGACAGACCTACTTTCATCTATAGAAAAAGTTATGATAGGTACCGAACGCCAAAGCCACCTTATGAGTGTTAAAGAAAAAGAAATAACCGCATACCACGAAGCCGGTCATGCGTTATTAGCTTCACTACTACCATATGCAGACCCTGTACATAAGGTGTCTATAGTGTCACGTGGAAATGCAGGTGGTTATACATTGAAACTTCCATTAGAAGAAAGAAAACTACAATCTAAAAAAGAATTCCTAGACGACATTGTTGTTTCATTGGGTGGCTACGCTGCCGAAGAAATAATACTGGACGACGTTACTACAGGCCCATCGAACGATCTACAGGTTTCTACAAACTTGGCACGCGCTATGGTTACACGTTTTGGTATGTCAGACGCTATTGGCCCAATTGCATTAGAATCTTCTAGTGGCAAAGTTATGTTTGGTGCAGGTGTAAGTGGGGAAGAATATTCACAAAACATGGCTTCAACTATAGATAACGAAATATCTAAAATAATGAACGAATCTTTACTGAAGGCTCGCGATTTATTAAAAACAAACCGCAATATATTAGATGCTATTGCTAAAAAACTAATAGAAGTAGAAAATCTTGAACAAGCAGAATACGAAAAAATTATAGTTGAACACGGAGTTGAACTGAAAAAACTAGCTATATAGTTATAGAAAAATAAAATAGCTCCTATCAGACTGCTTGATTGCCCCAGCAATCACGTCGCGCAATTGTCCGTTAAGCGCGACATTTTCTGATACGAATTGATTCCTACTGCCTGTTCGTTACACTCACATCGGCAGTTTCACTTCGTGAACCGGGTAAAAAGCAAAGTGGTTTGCTTTTTACTGACTCGGCCCAGTCGGCCTGCGTCAGGCAGTCTTCCAGGACTATTTTATTTTTCTCACATAAAAAACTCCTACATAAGTAGGAGTTTTTTATTACAACGCTCTTGCTTGGCCGACTGCTGAAAGTTCTGATTCTGCGCGGTCTAGCATTTCGTGGTGTACGTTCATGCCTTCGTCGGCTAGTAACATTAGACCGTCGTGGGCCATGGCTTCGCCGGCGCCTTTTATAATGGCAAAATGCACAACTGCAGCGCCTTCAAAGAAACCAGACCATTCCATAAGTTCTACGGCGTTGTCCCAACGTTCGGCTACATACATGTCGCGCATTGAACGTAATTTAGTTCCACAGCTTTCTGCTTTCATTAAAACTGTATCTAATACGCCGTTGTCTTCGGCTATTTTTTTAATGGCTTCTGCATGGACTACACATTTGCCTATATAGTCTACGGCTGTTTCTTCGCCTAGGTGTTCTGCTAATGCTGTTTGTCCAAGTTTAAACGTATCAGCACCAACTTCGCAGAATGCTAGTATTTCGCCTAATTTTTTTGCAGTAAATTCATTGATTGGGTTCATATAAATAGTATACAGTGAACAGTGAATAGTGTACAGGTGATTAAAATGTGGATTTTAAAGTTGCAATTTAACCCTATTTTGCTATAGTAACAGTGCCAACATATCCGCCCTTAGCTCAGTTGGTTAGAGCACAGAGCTTATACCTCTGGGGTCCTAGGTTCGAATCCTAGAGGGCGGACAAGTTTGAATTTCTCGGGAAAAATGGGTCGCGCGCTTGCGCGCGGTAGTGTGGGCGGGGCGGAACGGAGGGTACTCCCGTAGTAGCCCGACCCAGGGAGAGGACACTTCCTCTCCCTAAGAGGAGCGAGCAACGCTCGCACACTGGAATCTAGGCGCGAGTAGCCCTAGCGGAAATGCCCGAGGTCGGATGACCGAGGGTGGTACCCCGAAGCCACTGGACGAGATATATAGCAATGCAAAAGAGGCACAATATGGTATTCTGTATCTGGATTTGAGTCCTATTCCTCAAACGGCTCAAATAGCATTCAATGAGCCGTTTGAGGAAGAAGAACGCCCGCCCTCTCCCGCCGACCATATCCAAAATCCAAGAATTCCCCCGCGAATAGATAAGAATGGAGAAAGGCGGAAGAGAGGGCGGGAAACGCCGAGGGTACTCCCGAGGCGTAGCCGAAGATTGATTATTAGGTAATTTGATTGGATTTGTTTTCGAAAAATGTTCGAGCAAATGCTATAATACGAGGACAATGATAGAAGATATTGCAATAAACGACAATAAAAATCCTATAGAAAAATTTGCGAATTTTGATGGTAATGAAACCATACTCCTTTGTGAGCGTATTAATAACCCAGAAATTAAGAGGCAGCTTGTAAGTACTATACGTGAATATATTGAAACAAAAAATTTGCCAAGTCGGGTGCAAAAGTCTGATGCACACGGTAAATTAGCAGATATACCAGTAAGTGAAATTGAAAATGAAAGAAAGAAGGAAATAGAACAAGTTGAAGAAAATTTAGACGAATCTATAAAACGAGCTTTTTCTGTTGCTAATATCGAATTTAGTAAAGGTCTTGATAATGCTGAAACCATGTTTATGTACTCGGAAAACCCAAACACTGAGAAAAAATTTATCGAACTTATAAA